>DATJMX010000056.1 GCA_035508495.1 Candidatus Binataceae bacterium | reverse complement strand
CAGGTCCCTATCGAAGTACCTGACGATGAGCGCGGCGATCCCCGGAAAGTACATTCCAGCGGTGCCGAAAAGCGCGAATCGCGCCGTGTCAGTGGATTCAATGTGAAGTCGCCAAAGCAACGTCCACAAAGCCCATGTGGGTAGGAAGCACAGCGCTAGAAACCAATAGATAGCGCGCCACTCACGATCTATTGCGGTTGTCACCGGGCGCGTTACGTCGGATCCATATCCAGCGCGATCACGGTGGCGAGGCTGTCGAGGGCGGTGGCTGGGGTGTAAATGATGATTTCGCCGATTGGATCGGGGTTGAAGATCATGTCGGCGGCGCCGATTCGGCGCGAGAACTTTAATCCCATCGTGCTGCCGAGCGAGCGGGCTGCGATGACATGCTTCACTTTGACGCCGCGGACTGAGACGGAATCGTAGGGGCGCATCAGCAGATGCAGGTAGATGCGATTGCCGCGCCGCGTCGAGGGACCGTAGAACTGCCACGGCTCGAGGCCCGGCGTAGTGCCGAGGATTCCTTCCTCGTTGCGGCTGATCCATTCGCCGATCTCATGCAGTCGCGTGACTTGCTCGCGCGGCAACTCGCCGGTGCCTGTGGGTGACACGTTGAGCAGCAGATTGCCGCCCTTGCCCGCGACCTCGCATAGCGTGTGCACCAGCATCCGTGTGGATTTCAGATTGGTGTCCGACGGGTTGTAGCCCCAACTGTTGTTGATCGTGAGGCAGGTCTCCCACGGACCGTTGGGCGGCGTCGGCGGCACGGCCTGTTCGGGAGTCTTGAAGTCGCCGTAGCCAGGCAGGCGATCGTTGATGAGGATTTCCGGTTGCAGCTCCTTGATCATCGCGACGAGCTCGGCGCTCTTCCATTCCTCGGGCTTGCGCTCCCATCCGCCGTCGAACCAGATGAGATCGATCTTGCCGTAATTCGTCAGGAGCTCGCGGATCTGCGCGAACATGAAGCGGATAAAATTGTCCCACTGCGCGGGCGTCGAGCGGCGAAATGAGCCGAAGCGATACGGCTTGTCCGATTCTCGGAACGCGGGATAGTCCGGGTGGTGCCAATCGAGGAGCGAGAAGTAGAGCCCAACCTTCAGCCCCTCGGCGCGGAAGGCCTCGACGTATTCGCGCACGATGTCGCGCCGAAACGGCGTGTGCTCGATCGAAAAATCGGACTCGCGCGTATGGAACATCGCGAAGCCGTCGTGATGCTTGCTGGTCAGCACCGCATATTGCATCCCGGTCTGCCTCGCGAGCCTCGCCCATGAGTGTGCATCGAAATTGACGGGGTTAAAGGTCTTTGCGCCGGCGTGATATTCCTCGACGCCGACACTCTGACCGTCGGGCAAGACGCCGACGCCGCCGACCAGGGGCCACGACAGCTCCCATCCGCTCTGACTGCAATGTCCCCAATGGATGAACATCCCGAAACGCGCGGTATCGAACCATGTACTCATAGCGGCAGCATTCTTTCCCGCCGCAGCGCGGCTGTCCATCGTTACGCGCCTGCAAAAATTGACGAAAGTTCAACGAAAGCGGGCGCGACCGGGCGGCGGTTGCGTATCGAGCGAAAACCTCGCTAAGTAACTTTGTGGAATCACCGGCACCGAGCCGGGGAGGCGATTACTTATGAAAATCTCGATGTTTCACCTGATGCCGTATCGCGATCTGCCCAAGGATTTCGAGCAGAAGTACCACTCCGTATGGGTCGATCCGCCCTACACCGAGCTCGCCGACTCGCGCAAGGTTGGCGAGTACTACAACTGGACCCTCGACGAGCTGATCCACGCCGCTGACGTCGGCATGGACGGTATCTGCGTCAACGAGCATCACCAGAACGCCTACGGATTCATGCCGAATCCCGACCTGATGGGCTCCGTGCTGGCGCGCGCGACCAACGGCACCGACTGCGCCGTGGTGCAGATGGGCTCGACGCTGCCGACCTCGAATCCGCCGATTCGCGTGGCCGAGGAATACGGCATGATCGATTGCATCAGCGGAGGCCGGATGGTCGCCGGGATGCCGCTCGGCACCTCGCAGGATGTCAACCTGTGCTATGGAATTTCGCCGATCGAGCAGCGCGAGCGCTACTACGAGGCTCACGATCTAATCATCAAGTCATGGACGGCGAAGGACATCTTCGCGTGGAACGGCAAGTACTTCAAATTGCCGATGGTCAACGTATGGCCGCGGCCGATTCAGCAGCCGCATCCTCCGGTCTGGATACCCGGCTCGGGCAGCCTCAGCACCTGGGATTTCTCGGCCCGCAACGATCATTGTTACTGCTTCCTCTCTTACTGGGGGAACAACTTCGGCAAGCGCGTCATGGACGGATGGTGGGACTTCGTCGCGAAGGGCAATCACGATCCGAATCCGTTCCGCGCGGGATTTCTGCAGCTCGTCGCCGTGTCCGAGACCGACGAGTCGGCGGAGCGCGAATACTACCCGCATATCCGCTATTTCTACGACAAGTGCCTGCACATCCTGCCCGAGTATTTCCCGGTCCCGGGCAACCAGGACTACAAGAGCCTCGTCAACAGCGTCACCAAGCTCAACCCGCAGATGTTCGATCTGATGGGGAAGATCCCGACCTGGAAGTACAAGGACTTCGTCGATAATCAATTCGTGATCGCCGGCTCGCCCGCCACCGTGCGTCAGCAACTGATGGAAGCGGTGAAGAAGCTGCGCGTCGGCAACCTGATGGTGCTGCTGCATATCGGCTCGATGCCGCACGACCTCACGATCAAGAACATCGACCTGTTCGCCAAGGAGGTGGCGCCGCATTTCCGCGACGTGTGGGAAGGCGAATGGGAAAACAAGTGGTGGCCCGAGGGTATCCGCGGCCCGCGCAAGAAGTTCAAGGCCAACGGCAACGGGCACTCGGCGGCGGCACGCTGACAGCGAGTCATCGCGATTTGAATTCAACCGACGAGGCCGGCCCATCGCGGCCGGCCTCATTTTGATCGGCGGATTTTTCTGGAAGGCATCTAATGGCGACCAAAGAACAACAGCTCAGCATCTGGGGCGACAAGGTTCATCCCAAGGTCCGCATCTCGGGCAGCGGCGCGCCGCTGGTTTACCTGCATGGCGGCTACGGTCCGATCGAAACCGAGCTGCTCGACGAGCTCGCGAAGAATTTTACCGTCTATGCGCCCGAGCATCCGGGCCTGACTGCCGGCGATGAAGAATCGTACAAGGCTCTCGACGATATGTGGGACCTGGTGCTCTTCTACTACGACATGTTCGACAAGCTGAACCTGAAAGCGCCGGCATTGGTAGGGCATTCGTTCGGCGGGATGATCGCGGCGGAGATCGCGGCGACCGATCCGACCCGCGTCAGCAAGCTCGCGCTAATCAGTCCGCTCGGGTTGTGGCGCGATGACTCGCCGATCCGCAATTACATCGTGACGCCGCAGGCCGAGCTGCCCGCGTTGATGTTCAAGGACGTTCATCATCCGAGCCAGAAGCGGATGATTCTCAATCCCGAGGATCAGCAGGGTTATATTCGCATCACGTGGGCGCTCGGATGCACCGGCAAGTTCATGTGGCCGTTGCCCGATAAGGGCCTCAGCAAGCGGATGCATCGCATCGCGGCGCCGACGCTCATCATCTGGGGCAAAGACGACAAGCTGCTGCCCGCGGTTTACGCCGAGGAATTCAAAAAGCGGATCCCGCAAGCCAAGGTAGAAATGATCGAAGGCGGCGCCCACATGATGCCGCTCGAAGAACCGGCGAAGGTCGCGAACTCCGTCAGCAAATTTCTGAAAGGATGAGCAAACGCTACTCGGTGTCGGCACAGGCTCTTCGCCTAGAAAAGGGCGCACTACACACGTACTCAACGAGTCGCACGAATCAACAAACTTCCCTTCCCGTGCGGGAAGGAGAACCAGAAACCTGTCCGGACTTGGATGCTTGCGCCGACGGGCGGGGTCGAATAATCCAAAAGGGGCGCCGATTTTAAGTGATGAGAACGATGAAAAACATGTTCAAAACCCCGGGCCTTCTTGCATTCCTGGCGGTGCTTGCCATCGCCTCTTCATGCACCGGCTCGAATTCGGATGGACTCCCAGTGAGAAACACCGGCCATTACGCAATTATCGACACCGACCGCGGCATCGTCGTTATCGAGCTGTATCCGGCGGTGGCGCCCAAGACGGTCGCCAACTTCGAGACGCTCGTCAAAAAAGGCTTCTACAACGGCCTGACCTTCCATCGCGTCGTGCCTGACTTCGTCGTCCAGGGCGGCGATCCCGACGGCACCGGCTCCGGCGGACCCGGCTACACCGTGCCGGCCGAGATCAGCAACACCGAGAAGCACCTGCGCGGCAGCGTCGCCACGGCGCGCACCGGCGACGACGTCAATCCCAAGCGCGATTCGAGCGGCAGCCAGTTCTATATCTGCCTCGAGCCGCAGCCGAGCCTCGACGGCGGATACACGATTTTCGGCGGTGTGATTAAGGGCATGGACGTGGTCGATCAGATCCAGAAGGGCGATCACATGAAGAAGATCACGCTCGCGACCGAGCCGCCCAAGTAGAACCGCGATGGCCGAGGAGCGAAGCGGGCACCACGCCGGGCCCTACTTCACAATCGATATCCATCTGCACACCAACCGCGGCAGCGCCGATTCCAACCTGTCGCCGGTTGACCTGATCGCGCGCGCGAAACAGATCGGCATCAACGCGGTCTGTATCACCGAGCATGACAATATGTGGAGTCTCGGCGATGTCGCCGACTTCGCGGCCGATAACGGCGTGATCTTCCTGCGCGGGATGGAAGTGACGACGGAGCAGGGCCACGTCGGCGCATTCGGCCTCGAGCGCTACGTCGGCGGGATCTATAAGCTGCCGGAGCTGCGCAAAATCGTGGACGGCGAGGGCGGCCTGCTCATCGCGAACCATCCATTCCGCTACAAGCTCGACCCGCGTTTTTCGTTTATCAATCCCGACGCGGAGCCGATCGACGCCGATCATCCGGAGCGCGCCGCATCGCTCAAGATCTTCAGCCTTGTAGATGCGATCGAAGTGCTGAACGGCGCATGCGGCGAAGAAGAAAACGTCTTCGCGCTGCAAGTCGCCCGCGTCCTGGGACTGCCCGAGGTAGCCGGCTCCGACTCCCATTCGGCGAATTCGATCGGATGCGTGACGACGCTGCTCGATCATCCGGTAAAAACCGAGCGCGAATTCATCGACGCAATCAAAGCCAGGCGCTGCCGCGCCGGCCGCGGCCTGCTGAAGAGCTCCGTCGCGGCGTTCGACTTGCCCGCCGCGTAATCCACCAGTCATCGAACCCACTTCTACGCGCGATACCGCCGCTTCGTGGGGTTTGCCGTCGAGTTGTAGCATAAATGTCAGCAGGCGCCTGACCGTTCGCGGGCGTTGGAGGAGATCGACGATGTTGGACTTTTTGCTTTACCTTGGAACCTGGCAACAGTTAGTCATGGTCGTGCTCATCTTTTGTCCGACCAGTGTGGTCGGTCTTTACCTGGTGCGGATGTGGGTTCCGATCGAAACACTCAAGAAGAATCACGAAGTGGCAGGTTTCACTTTTGGAGTGGTCGGCGCCTTCTACGGACTGTTCCTGGCGTTCGTGATCGTCGCCGCATGGGAACGTTACGACCGCGCCGACGAGAGCCTCCGCCGTGAAGCGATCGGTCTCACCGAGCTGTACCGCCTCGGCGCCGGTTTTCAGGAACCGACGCGCGGAATTCTGGAACGCTCAATTCGCGATTACACCCGCGGCATCATTGAGAAGGATTGGCCGGAAATGGCGGACAATACCTATCTCACCAAACGCGACATGGTCGGCGCGATGGGTTTGTGGAGGATCGTCTCCGACTACACGCCTGCGGACCCGCACCAACAACTCCTCGTGGACAAGAGTTTGGACGCATTGTCCGTGATCAGCGACGCGCGCGCGAATCGCTATATGTACTACTCGGAAAATCTTCCCGATATGATCTGGATGGTCATTTATGTCGGCTTATTCATCACGGTGGGATTTGGCTATTTCTTCGGACTCGAACGGTTCAAGTCGCAAGCCCTGATGTGCGGGGTCTTTTCAGGTCTGCTCGGCCTCACCATTCTCGCCATCCTCGAGCTGGCCCATCCCTACCAGGGCACGCAAACGATCTCCACTTTCCCGCTCGAATATGCGGTGCGGCGCATGAATGCGATCGACCAGATGTCAGCAGGCCAGCTCCCGGGCGCAAAGCTCGGACTGTCGGAGAGCCCGGTGCGGAACGCGAGATTCTGAAGCCGCAAGTCAACCACTAAATCAACCAGCAGATCGATTTTGTTATGCATCGTCTGAAACCCTCTCCCTGAGCATGGAGAGGTCGGCGCGCATCGCGCTGCCGGGTGAGGGTCGCCTGGTATTCTTTACTTTTTGTCGCGAAAATCACGATTCGTGCGGTTTGCCATCAGTCCGCAGTGTAGACTGTTCTCCACCAAAACGGCTCGCCTTCGACGGCCCCCGCCTAGCTTCAATTCATTCCGCATCGCCATTCTGAATCCCTCCCCCTGACCAGGGATATGGACGGATAGGGTTTGTTTTGGATATCTACCGTTCCACAACTCTCACCGGCGGATCGGCGTTTTCAGGCCATGGAGGCTTTGGAGTATGCACGAGCGGAGCGAAGTGAAGCGTCTTTGTGATTTGAACGTTGGGCTTCTTTTTCCGTTTCGAAATCCACCCCAGTGGCGGCGGCCCTTTGCTCAGTTTTACGCCGAGCAGCTTGAGCAGACGCGCGTCGCTGAAGAGCTCGGATTCAACGAGATTTGGCTGACCGAGCATCATTTTGCCGAGGACGGTTACTCGCCCGCGATCCTGCCGATCGCATCGGCAATCGCGGCTATCACGAAACGGATTCGAATCGGGACGTACCTCGTATTGCTGCCGCTGCACAATGCGGTCCGCGTTGCCGAGGACGCCGCCACGGTCGATATCATCTCCAATGGCCGCTTCGACCTGGGCGTCGGACAGGGATATGCGCCGGGTGAGTTCGCTGCTTATGGAATCGATCGCAAAACTCGCGCAGCTCGGCTCGAAGAGGGCATCGAGGTTATCCGCGGCGCGTGGACCAAGGACGATTTCTCTTTCGAGGGCCGCCACTACAACGTGAAGAACATCCGTCTGATGCCGCGCCCCGTGCAGTCACCCCATCCCCCGCTCTGGATCGGCGCGGGCGCTCCCAAGGCCATCGAGCGCGCCGGCCGCATGGGATGCCATTTCATGGGCCTCGCGAATCCCGTGGCACAACAGACCTACGACGCCTCGCTTAAAAAGGCGGGACGCAATCCGAAGGATTTCAAGGCCGCGCAGCTCCACTTCACATACATCGCGCGCACTACCGACGAAGCGTGGGCGCACTGCCAGGAGCATCTGCATTACATGATCATGTGGTACAGCCGATGGCTCGCGGAATCGGGCGACTATCTCGGCGCGAATATGCCGGCGCTGCCGGAGCCGGCGAAACTTCGCGACGCGCAGGTGATGTTCCCGCTTTTGATCGGAAATCCAAACGAGGTCGCCGCCAAGCTCAACCAGTCATTCAAGCAGGTGCGCACGACGGACTTGGTGCTCGCGATGAATCTGCCCGGCCTCGCGCCCGAACGCAGCCGCAGCTCGATGGAGCTGTTCGCCCGCGAAGTCGCGCCGCAGTTGAAGCCGGTGTCTTGACGATTTAGATCGGCGGGCCGCCGAAGCGGGTGCGGCTCATCGCATAAGCGGGCCAAACCGTGGCGGCGAGCGCGATTGCGATTATAAAGTCGCGGCTACCGGTCCCCGTCGATATCGCCAGGCCAAAAGTCGCGAGCCACGTGAGCACCGGCAAGGCGACCGTGAGCGCGACGCCAATCGCTCCGCCGCCTACGACGAAGCCGCTGCGCCGATTCGAGGGTTGCAGCTTCCGTAATCGCACCAGCGCGATCATCTCGAGCACGAGCGCAGCCATGTAGAAGAAAACGTCGAGCACCACCAGCGCGACGAAGCCCAGCGGGATGAGCAGCGTGAAGATCACGCAGCAGAGCAGAATCGATTTGCCGGGCGTCTCGGTCGCGGTCCACAACTCCGTCAGCGGCGTGGGCAGGTAGCCCTCGCGCGCCAGCACAAACGGCATCCGCGATACCCACAGCAGCGCCGCCTCGAACACCGCAAACGACATGACGGCGCCGCCGACCGCGAGCGCGCCGCCGAGTACCGGCCCGCCGATCCGATGACCCTCGTGCGAGAACCATCCTGTTTGCCACGAGGCCGTTGCGTTGGTGCCGGATACGCATACCGCGAGCGGTAGGACATAGCCGAGCACGATGATCGGCAGGGCAGTCATCACGGCGCGCAGGTAGTTGCGGCGCGGATCGTCGATCTCGGCGGCGACCACGCTGACATTTTCCCATCCGCCGAAATTCCAGATCACGACCGTCAATCCCGCACCCAGCGCGCCCAGCGGATCGGCGCCGAAGAGCGGCTGCTGTGGCATCGCAAAATGGACGAGCCGCGGAACCCCGAGCACGACCATCGCCACGAAGGGCGACAGCAGCAAGATCGTCAGCATGACCGAGACGAACCCGACGGGCCGCACGCCGAGGATGTTCATCAACCCGGCGAGCCAGATCATCGCGACCCCAACTACAATCTGCGCCGGCCCGCCGACGGGGATCAGAAAGGACAGGTAGGCGGCGAACAAAACCGGGTAAATCGCCATATCGACCGCCGTGTACAGGATTGTCAGGTACGCTTCGGCGAAGCCGGCGAACGGCCCGAGCGCTTCCTTCACCCAAAAATAGAAGCCACCCTCGACCGGCATCAGCGCGGTCAGCTCCGCCGCCATCAGCGCGGTTGGCAAGCTGAGCGTGAGCGGCACCACGATGCAAAGCAGCAGCGTCAGACGCGGGCCCGCCAGGCGAACGGCGTCCTCGAGGCCGTAAGCGCCTCCGCTCACGACCAGATAGATCACCGCGATCAGCGGCAGCAGCGAGAGCTTGCGCGTGGTGCGGGCCGCAACCTTGGGTCGCGCTGTATCGTCATCTTCAATGACGCCTGGATTCGTATGGCGGGGCAACGCAAAGCTCCGGCCATCGCTCTAACGGACGAACATTGTGATCGCAAGCGTGATCCGCGCGAGCACGCGCAAAGACACCATCGCGATGTCCCATGCATTCGTTATATTATGAGGCGAGATAAGAGGTTGGGTGGCCGCAGAGAGGCCGAAACGGCAATCGCGTTGACCCTGTTGAGGGGCGGTGTTAGCTCTAAACGAGGGCCATTTCGCAGTTCCACACGAATTAAACTATGAGATTTTCCGGCAAATGCGCGGTCCTCGCGCTTCTGGTCGCGTCGGTCGCGTTACTCGGATGTTCCTGGGTCAGCAACAGCGCATCTGAGCCGCTCAGGACCGTCAGTGCCTCGGGTGACAATCCCTTTGGCGGTGGTCCCGCGGTTGAGATTCCTCCCGATGCGCGTGCGATGGGCGCGTTCTTGCGCGCCGAAGTGGCGATCAACGAGGGTAATCGGGAAGAGGCGCTCAAGGGCTTCGCCGAGGCGGTCCAATACGACCCGAACAATCCCGCTCTGCGCGTTAGGCTCGCGACGCTTTATGTTCGCGACGGCCAGTTGAAGGACGCGCTCGAACAGTGCAACGCCGCGCTCAAGCTCGATCCCAATTCGACCGAGGCGCTGTTGCTGGCGGCCGGCATCAGCTCGGCGCTCGGCGACAACAGCTCGGCCGAGCAGGATTATAAGCGCGCGATCAAAATCGATCCGAAGAATCAGGAAGCCTATCTCTATCTCGGCACGATTTACGCCAAGCGCGGCGACTATCCCGACGCCGAGAAGACCTTCCAGGATCTGATCAAGCTCGACCCGACTTACTTCCTCGGCTACTACTACGCCGGCAAAGTCGAGGTCGCGGCCAAGAATTATCCCGAGGCCGAGAAGTATTACACCAAGGCGCTCGAGCTTAACGAGCAGTCGGAGCTGGTGCTGCTCGACTTCGCTCTTTTGCGCGAGCTTCAGGGACGGCCGCAGGACGCAATCGGCTACTACGAGAAAATCAAGAAGGTCAATCCCAACAACGAGCTGGTGCGCAAGCGCCTCGCCGAAATTTACGTCGGTCAGAAGAAGTACGATCAGGCCCTCGATGAGCTCAAGAAGCTCGAAGAGGTCGAGGCCGATCCCGCCGACACCCGCACCAAGATCGGACTGCTCTACTTCGAGCGCCAGGAATACGAGCAGGCCGCCACCGAGTTCAACCTCGTTCTCGGCGCGCAGCCGAACAACTACCGCGTCATGTACTACCTCGGCACGGTGTACAGCGAGCTCGACGAGAACGACAAGGCGATCACCGAATTCAACAAGATCCCCGACTCGAGCGATCAGTACGTCGAGTCGCGCGTGCAGCTCGCTTACCTCTACGACAAGCAGAGCAAGTACGACCCGGCTCTTGCAGCGCTGCAGGCCGCGCTCGCCAAGAAGCCCGACGACACCGAAATCATGGGCTTCATGGTCGGCGTGTACCAGGAGAAGAAGCAGTACACGACCGCGATCGACCTCGCGAACAAGATGATCAAGCTCGATCCCAAGAACGACAAATTCCATTTCACGCTCGGCGCGCTGCTCGACTCGAACAAGCAGCGCGAGGCCGGCGTCGATGAAATGAAGAAAGCGATCGAGCTCAATCCCAAGAACGCGCAGGCCCTCAATTATCTCGGCTATACCTACGCCGAGCAGGGTACGAATCTCGACGAGGCCGAGAAGCTTATCAAGCGTGCGCTCGATATCGAGCCCGAGGATGGCTTCTACGTCGACAGCCTCGGCTGGGTCTATTATCAGAAGGGCGACTATCCCAAGGCCGTCGAGCAGCTCGAGCGCGCAGTCAACCTGACCGGCGAGGATCCTACCATCACCGAGCATCTCGGCGACGCCTACAAAAAAGTCGGCAAGCTCAAGGACGCGACGCACGAGTACCAGGACGCGCTGAAGAAATCGACTGACCCGGCCCAGATTTCGCGCCTGAAGGACAAGCTGCAGGTTCTCGAGAATGCCTCCAACGCGAGCCACTGAGGTACACCCGCCACGACACGGGGGCCTCAGGATCGCTTTTGGTGCAGCTGTTCTGTGGATGCTCGCGTGCGCGGGATGCGTCGAGGTCGCGGCGCCGCCGAGCAATCCCAAGCCGATTCCGAATTTCGCCGAGGATCGTTCTCTCGACTTGACTGAAAGTTTAGCCGCGCGCGATCGCGGGCTCGAGGCGCTCGAGACCGACGCGGTGATGTCCTACACCGCCGGCGCGCAACACCTCAAGGCCCACGAGGAGATCACCGTCCTGCGCCCGGATAACCTCAAGGTCGAGGCGCGCTCGCCGTTCGGGGTGGCTCTGATCCTCGCGACCCGCGGCTCCGACTTGCAGATCTTCGATCCCTCGCACAATCGCTTCATGCGCGGCGAGGCCAGCGCCGATACGCTCGACAAGTACCTGCGAATCCCGATGATGCCGCGCGACGCGGTCAATTTGCTGCTCGGTCTTGCCCCGTCGGACTTCGATCTTACCCAGCCCTCGACCCGGCTGACCAGCGAAGGCGACATGACCGTGTTGTCATATCCCGATTACGACGGCTCAACACGCGACCTGGGCTTCGAAGATCGCAATCTGACGATGGTGCGCGTGACCGAGGCCAGCGGCACGATTCGCTACCGCGTCGATTACAGCGAATATCACGATATCGGCGGGATCCAGTTTCCCTACCGCGTCGATGCGCAGTTTCCGGCCGCGCAAAGTGAAGTATCGTTCCACTACCGCCGTCCAATCATCAATGGGCAGGTGCCGGTGTCGACTTTTGTCCTGACGCCCGCGCCGGGCGCGACCGTGACGCAAATCAGGTTCTCGGCGCCGCTTGATCCAGGTGATGAAAACTGAACGGGCACCAGTCCGGCCGCCGGCTATAGCTTTGATTGTCGCGGCGGTGTCGCTCTGGATTTTCGCCGGATGCAACGTCAACCGGCCGCATAATAATCATCAGCAACAACAGATCCTCTACACCTCGATTGGCAGCGATCCGCAGACCTTCAATCCGATTCTCGTGACTGACGCCGTTTCGAGTGACGTTCTGGGCGACGTTTTCGACAGCCTCATCCGAATCGATCCGGTGACCACGCTGCCCGAGCCGGGAATCGCCGAGAGATGGGAAATCGCGCCGGACCAGAAATCGATCACGTTTCATCTGCGGCACGACGTGCGATGGTTCGACGGCCAGCCCGTGACCGCGCGCGATGTCCTGTTCACGATGAAGCTGATCTACGATCCGAAGATTCCTAACAGCAGCCGCTTCGGCATGATGGTCGATGGCAAACCGATCGTGGCCGAGGCGCCCGACGATTACACCGTTGTGATGCATCTGCCGCGGCCGTTTGCGCCGCTCCTCTATTCGATTGGGATGCAGCTGGTCCCGGCACATCTGCTCGAAGAGGCTTACACCAGCGGCAACTTCAATCACACCTGGAGTATCAACACCGCCCCTGACAAGATCGTCGGCAACGGTCCGTTCAAGCTCACCCGTTACGTGCAGGGTCAGTACGTGCGCATGGACCGCAACGATGACTACTGGATGAAAGACGAGCACGGCGGCCAATTGCCGCGCCTGCATGGCAAAGTGCGGCAGATTATCACGGACGCGAACGCGACCTATCTGCGATACCTGTTCGGCTACCTCGACATCTACTCGCCGCGGCCTGAGGAAGTCTTTGACGTGAAGGACCGCATCAAGAAGGGGCGCCTGAAGTCACAAATCGCTGAAATCGGAATTGATACGGGAGATCGATTCTTTTGCTTCAATCGCAATCCTCGGCATTTCGTCAAGAATGGCGTTACCGACCCCAGGTTGAACTGGTTCACCGATCTAAACTTTCTGAAAGCCGTCGCGCATCTAGTCGATAAGCAGGCGATGATCACGCTCGTCTATCATGGTCTCGCCGTGCCCGGGGTCTCCGCCTTCTCGCCTGCGGACAAACTCTTCTACAATCCCAATCTGAAAGACTACGACTACGATCCCGCGCTCGCGCAGCAACTGCTCGAGGCCGCGGGCTATCACATGGTCAACGGGCATCGCGTCGATCCGAAAGGCAATCGGATCGAGTTCAACCTGAATGCGGCCTCGGGATCGCCCGACACCGAACAGTTGTGCGTCATCTTCAAACAGGATCTTGAAGATCCGAAGATCGGCTTCAAGGTGAATTACCGCCCGCTGGAATTCACGACGCTGGTCGAAAAACTCGATTCGAGTTTCGACTGGGACTGCATGCTGATGGGACTGACTGGTGGCATCGAGCCCAACGACGGCTCGAATGTCTATCTGTCTTCCGGCAATCTTCATTTGTGGCATCCGAATCAGAAGACCCCGGCGACTCCCTGGGAAGCGGAAATCGACCAGCTGATGAGCGAAGGTTCATCCGAAATGGATCCGCTCAAGCGGCCGCCCTACTACTTTCGAATCCAGCAAATTCTGCACGACCAATTGGCCTTCATCGAGACGGTCCGGCGCACCGACTACGTGACCTGGACTGATACGCTCGAAAACTTTCAGCCAAAAATATGGGGCCTTTATAAGCCGGAATGGATGGAGTTCAAAACCAATTAGCGGCGCATGCGCGATTGAACCTGACCATATGTCACGCTTTCTAATCCGCCGCTTGCTCAACATGATCCCGCTCATGCTCGGGATCACGTTCATCTCGTTCTGCGCCATGTCGCTGGTGCCGGGCGATTTCGTCTCGAACCTCAAGATGAATCCCAAGATCACGCCCGAGGTGATCCATCAACTCCAGGTCCAGTTCGGACTCGATAAGCCGCTGCTCGTCCGCTATGGGAAATGGCTGTGGGGCGTGATGCACCTCGACCTCGGCTATTCTCTGCAGTACCGGGTGAGCGTGACGAGCCTCATCGCGGCGCGCGCTTTCAACACCGTGATTCTGGCCCTCGCCAGCATGGTCTTTTCGTGGGTGCTCGCGGTTCCGATCGGAATCATCGTCGCGGTGCGGCAGAACTCGATCTGGGATCGCGTGCTCTCGTTCTTCGCCTTTCTCGGCATGTCGATTCCCAATTTCTTTCTCGCCTTCCTGATGGTCGACCTCGCGATGCATCTGGGAAAACCCTGGCTGCCGCCGGGCGGAACTTTTTCCGTCGATTACGACCAGCTCGATTTCGTCAACCGCGTCGCCGATCGAATCAACCACTTGATATTGCCGGTGTTCGTGCTCGGCGTTTCGGGGATGGCTGGCCTGATGCGCCTGATGCGCTCGCAGATCCTTGAGATCAAGAATTCCGAATTCGTCCGCACGGCGCGCGCCAAGGGACTCTCCGAGCGAATCGTGATTTACAAGCACGTGCTGCGCAATGCGCTGAATCCCTTCGTCACGATGGCCGGATATTCGCTCGGCGATCTGCTCGGCGGCGCCGCACTCGTCGAAGCCGTGATGAATCTGCAAGGCCTCGGCCTCCTGCTGCTCAACGCGGTGCGCTCGCTCGATATTTACCTCGTGATGGGCTCGGTGCTGATCGGCACGGTGCTCCTCCTCGTCGGTAATCTACTCGCGGATATTGCGCTGGTCGCCGTCGATCCGCGCGTCGATTTCTCTTCGGTGGCATCGGAATGAGCGCGCCCGCGACCACGATGCCCGAGCTGCAGAGCGCCGCCGGCGCGACGATCGTTCGCGGCGGCCTCGCGCGCGAGTGGCGGCTCGCCTCGCGCACGGTGCGGCTTTCGGCGATGTGCCTCGTGCTGTTCTACTTGTTCGCCGCGGCCTCGCCGTTTTTCGCGCCATACGATCCCGGCGACCAAAATCGGCGAATGCCGGATTGCCCGCCGATGAGAATTCACCTGAGCGCGCCGTCGGACTGGTCGGAAGGTTTCTTCTGGACCAATCCGATGCACATGGTCGATCCCCAGGAGCGCACCTACGCGCCCGACACCTCGCGCCGCACTTATATCCACCTTTTTTCCGGCGGACATCTCTTCACGACCGATTCCGCGAAGGAGCCATACTATTTATTCGGCAGCGACGGACTCGGCCGCGATCTCTACTCGCGAATTGTTTACGGCGCGCGCGTCAGCATGTGTATCGGGCTCATCGGCGTGTTGATCAGCTTCTCGCTCGGGATCGTCGTGGGCTCGTTGTCCGGTTATGTCGGCGGACTTACCGACAATCTGATCATGCGCTGGTCCGAGATCGAGATGTCGCTGCCATCCTTCTACTTCCTGCTCGCGCTCGCCGCGGTGATTCCGCCGGCGATCAGCTCGGCCACGCGATTTTTTCTGATCGTCGCAATCATGAGCTTCATAAGCTGGGCCGGACTCGCGCGCGTGATTCGCGGAATGGCGTCTTCCGTGCGCTCACTGCCCTATGTGGAAGCTGCGCGCGCGCTCGGCGGCTCGCGATGGCTGATCATTACACGGCACATCATGCCGTCGGTGATGGGTTACGCGATCGTTGCGGCGACACTTTCGATCCCGGGCTACATCTTGGGCGAGAGCGCGCTGTCATTGCTGGGACTCGGAATCCAGGAGCCCACGCCGAGCTGGGGCAACCTGCTGTCTGCCGCACAGGATCCGCAAAACCTTGCGCACTATCCATGGATCCTGATTCCCGGCGTTTTCATTTTCCTCACCGTGATGTCGTTCAACTTTCTCGGTGACCATCTGCGCGATCGGATCGATCCGTCCAACGCCCGCTGATGCGAAGCTGTCTAGTGAGCCTCCCTGGCCCGATGATAGGTTGATTTGCACGTGCAGCCGCTGCTCGAAGTAAAATCGCTCCGCACCTCGTTCTTCACCGAAGCGGGCGAGGTCCGCGCCGTCGATGGCGTCAGCTTCGATGTCTATCCGGGCAAGCTGATGGGGATCGTCGGCGAGTCGGGCTCGGGCAAGACCGCGAGCGTGCTTTCGCTGATGCGCCTGTTGCCGGAGTCGGCGCGAATCGTCGGCGGCGAGGTGCGCTTCGAAGGCCGCGACCTGACGAAAATTTCGGAGTCCGAGATGCGCGCCATTCGCGGCGCGAAAATCGCGATGATCTTCCAGGAGCCGATGTCGTCGCTGAACCCCGTCTTCACGATCGGCAACCAGATCGGCGAGGCGATTCGGCTTCATCAGCGGACCGTGCGTGCCGAGACGCGCAATCGAACGATCGAGGCGCTGCGCATGGTCGGGATCGCCGACCCCGAGCGCCGCGTCGACGACTATCCGCATCAGCTTTCCGGCGGGATGCGCCAGCGCGTGATGATCGCGATGGCGCTGTCGTGCAATCCAAAACTGCTCATCGCCGACGAACCGACCACCGCGCTCGACGTGACGATCCAGGCGCAGATCCTCGATTTGATTCGTGACTTGCAGTCACGCCTCGATCTCGCGGTGATTCTGGTCACGCACGATCTGGGCGTGGTTGCCGAATACGCCGACGATGTCACGATTCTCTACGCCGCGCGCGTGATGGAGCAGGCGCCGTGCGCCGAGCTATTCAAAAATCCGCTCAACCCGTACACACGCGGGCTGCTCGATTCGATTCCGGGCATCGACGGCCAGCATCAGCATCGCCTGCGCGCGATTCCCGGCACGATCCCGAGCGCGCTCAACCCGCCGTCGGGATGCAGGTTCCATCCGCGATGTCCGCTCGCGATCGACCAGTGCGCCGCGGCACAGCCGCCGCTCGAAACCAAGGGTCCGAATCACGATGTCGCCTGTATCCGCGTCTGATCCTCAGAGCACGATGGCTTCCGGAGCCATCGCGGCGGTCTCCGGCGCGCCGCTCGTGCGCGTTGAGAAACTCAGCAAGGAATTTCCTGCCGGGCAGACGGGTCTCTTCGGCGGCAAGCTTTTTCTCAAGGCCGTCGCGGGTGTCGATCTCGAGATCATGCCGGGCGAGACGCTGGGCCTCGTCGGCGAGTCGGGGTCGGGCAAATCAACGCTCGGCCGGCTGATCCTGAAGCTGATCGAGCCGACCGCGGGCCGCGTCATTTTCGAGGGCCGCGATCTCGCCTCGCTGACGCGTGCTGATTTACGCGCGCTGCGCCGGCAAATGCAGCTCGTCTTCCAGGATCCATATTCGTCCCTCAATCCGCGGATGCGCGTGCGCGCGATCGTCGGGGAGGGAATCGAGATTCACAAGCTCGCGCGCGGCCGCGAGAAAGAAGACCGCATCATCGAGCTGCTCAGAATGGTCGGGATGGGTCCCGATGCCGCGGATCGCTATCCGCACGAGTTCTCCGGCGGCCAGCGTCAGCGTATCGGAATCGCGCGTGCGCTCGCGGTGAGTCCGCGTTTCGTCGTGCTCGATGAGCCAGTCTCGGCGCTCGACGTTTCGATTCAGGCGCAAATCATCAACCTGCTGCAGGATCTGCAGGAGCGGCTCAACCTGACGTATCTTTTCATCGCGCACGACCTGCGCGTCGTCGAGCACATCAGCCGCCGCGTCGCGATCATGTACCTCGGCAAAATCGTCGAGATCGCGAGCCGCGATGAAATTTATGCGAACCCGCGGCATCCGTACACGCGCGCTCTCTTGTCGGCGATTCCGACCATCGATGCCGCCGTGCGGCCTGAGCGCATCAAGCTACCCGGTGAGATGCCGAGTCCGCTCAATCCGCCGTCGGGCTGCGCCTTCCATCCACGATGCCCTTATGCGAAAGATGAATGCAGGGCCGTGGAGCCTCGGCTCGAGACTGGCAAGGGCGGACATGCCGTCGCCTGCCACGTGTTCCCGGCACCCTGAATCTACGACGCATATTTCCGCCGCGAGGCGTGTAATCCCGGCGACTCCAGGACCAGCAATGCAATCGACTCAAATTCCGCACGACGCGGGGATGGCGTGGGTTGAAGAACGCACGCGCGTCGCGGTCGGCCGCAACGTCAACGTCTCAGGCAAGCTGATATTTCATGAACCGGTGAGAATCGAGGGACGATTTCGCGGCGAGGTGCGCTCGGCGGAGCTGGTAGTGATCGCCGAAGAGGCGTTGATCGAAGGCAAAGTGCAGGCGCCGCGGCTGCTCGTGATGGGCGAGCTGCGTGGCGATATCGTCGGATGCGAGCGCGCGGTGATCGGTCCGCGCGGCCGCGTTTACGGCAATATCGCGGTGCGCAACCTGACGATTTCCGAAGGGGCATGGATCGAGGGTCACATCCAGATGAGCAATGTGACCGTCGAGCCGTAGTGGTCGGATAAGCCGCCCAGGCCGGGCTCAGCTCGCAGTATCGAGACGCGCCGCCTTACCCTTAAGATTGCGGAGATAGTAAAGTTTCGCGCGGCGCACCCGGCTGCGACTCAGCACCTGGATCTTGTCGAGCCTTGGCGAATGGAGCGGGAAGATACGCTCGACGCCAACGCCGTAAGATACTTTGCGCACGGTAAAGGTGGTGCGGCTGCCCGCGCGATTCAGCTTGATTACAGTGCCCTCGAAAACCTGGAGACGTTCCTTGTCGCCTTCGACGACTTTGACGTGCAGGCGCAGCATGTCGCCGACGCGGAATTCGGGCAGGTCCTTGCGCAGCACTCGCTCTTCGAGCTTCTGGATTACGGTACTCATAGGAGTGTTCAGACCTCGGGGTCGAGCCAGCAAAAGTACCGCATCCGTGGGTACGACTCAATACGCCGTGCGGCTGGAGGAACGACGATGGATTTGCAGGAGAGCGGCCTGATCAAAATTGCGAGCCCGCGCACGTTCGCAGAGACGCTCGGTCGGATCGAGGCCGCATTGAAAGCAGCAGGCCTCACGATTTTCGCGATCGTCGACCATAGCGGCGCGGCCCAGAAGATCGGTCTGAAGATGCCTCCAACGCAGGTTATCATCTTCGGCAGCCCGAAAGCGGGCACGCCGTTGATGGTGGCATCGCCAACGATCGCGATCGATCTGCCGCTGAAGGCATTAGTAGCGGAAGACGAGTCGGGCAAAGTGTGGGTGACATACAACGATCCCAACTATCTGAAGCAGCGTCATCAGACCCCCGACCATTTGATCGCCAACCTCGCCGGCGCGGGCGCACTGCTGCAGAAGGCGATCGGGTAGCCGCGAGTCGATGCCGCTGACGATCGTGGACAGGTTGAGTCAGGGTAAGACCAATGTTACCCAGACTAGTGTCTTCGAAAATTGAAACACCAAACGCCAGTCACGCGCCGCTTCGACGAACTGGTGCTGAAGCGTGCCGCCAGGGGCCAAGTCTTCGCCGAGGCTCTCTTACGCGAAGGGATCGATCTGATGCTGGCAGGTGAAGTGGACATCGGCAAGTCGCACCTGCGCGATTACATCAAGGGGACAATCGGATTCGAGAAACTCGGCCCCGCGATCGGCGCACAGCCGAAGAGTCTGATTCGAATGTTCGGCAGCAGCGGCAACCCGCAGGCGCGCAATCTCTTTAAGGTTCTGAGCTATCTTCAGAAAAAAGCCGGAGTTGAATTTCGCGTCGCAGCAACCTCCGCTCGACAGCGCAACCACGAAAGGGGATTTACGATGCCCACACCTCGACACGAAATTCCGGAGTGGCTGGAGCTTACGCATAGTGCCGAGGTTCGTGATCGGCGGTGGGCGCTTCACGCGCTTTGTCCTTGCGAATTGAAGTCGCATGCGCCGAAAGTGTGGCGGCGCGTCCTTCAGATGGTTAACGATCCGGATCCGAGCGTTCGACGCAGAATCATTCACGTGCTCTGCGACGGCTCGCCGGCGATCTATCAAAGCGAGATCGTTCGCGCGCTCGAAGACCGCTACAATGATCCCGATCGCTCGGTGCGCCGCATGGCCCGCCACGTGCTCGCTCGATATCGGCACAGCGGAAATCTGAACACGCTCTGAGAAATCAGTGGCCGCGAAGGCGGTCGAGGATAATGCCGGCCGCTGAGCGGACCGACAGGTGATTGTAGTCGCCGGGGCCCAGGACCGGCGCGAGGATGATGTCGGCGCGTTGCGCCACCGAGGCGGCCATGCCGAAGCCAGTGCCTAGCAGGAGCATCATCGGCGGTGCGTCGGCGGATTCCATCATGGTGCGGAGTTCGCTGTAACTCGTGCCGCCCGTGGTGCGGGCCGAGGTGTGGATGATTCGCGGGCGGGCGCCGGAGATCTTTTCAGCTTCGGCAATCGCGCTATCGAGGTCCGTGACGATTCGCACGCGCTCGAGAGCCTCGCGGCGACGCGAATCGTGGGCGCGGCCGAAATCGAACTTCCAGTGATCGACTACGCTCGCGGCGAAGTTCCGCTGCTCTCCGACCGGATGCACGACGAACACGTTGCGCACCTCGTAGGTTCGCGCGGCGCGCGCGATGTCGTGGATATCGAGGCTGGTGATAGCCGACGTGACGATCGCCCCGTTGCGATCGACCACCGGATGATGAATCAGCGCGACGTAAAGATCGGCCACGGCTACGGCTTCCGGCGCAGCAGGTCGGGACGGCGCCGCGCGGTGCGGATGCGAGCCTGGTCTTCGCGCCATGCGCGAATCTTGCCGTGATCGCCGCTGAGCAGGATCTCCGGCACGCGCATCCCGCGGAATTCCTCGGGCCGCGTGTAGTGCGGATACTCGAGCATCGGCGCAGCGAACGACTCTTCGGCGAGCGAGTCGGGATTTCCAAGCACGCCCGGCACCAGCCGCCCCACCGCCTCGATCACGACCATTGCGGGTAGCTCGCCGCCGCTCAGCACGTAGTCACCGATTGAAATCTCCTGGTCAACCATAGCGCGCACGCGCTCGTCGATTCCTTCGTAGCGCCCTGCAATCAGCATCAGGCCAGGCCGCTTATCGGCAAGCTCGCGCGCGAGCGCCTGGTCAAAGACCTCGCCCTGCGGCGTCATCAGGATTTTCCAGAGCCCGGGACATTCCGCTTCAACGGCTTCGATCGCCGCCGCGATCGGCTCCGGCCGCATCACCATCCCGCTGCCGCCGCCGTAGGGCGAGTCATCGACCTGGCGATAATTGCCTAGGCCGAAGGGACGCAGCGGATGCGCACGCAGCTTGAGCGTTCCCGCGTCGATCGCGCGCCCGATCATGCCGGCCCGCAGCGGAGGATCGAACATCTCGGGGAAAAGCGTGATGACGTGGAATTCCATTTTTTGAAATCGGAAGACCTGCTCGCGAACAAATCTATCCGCACAGGAAGCGGGGATAAAGACAGGCCGTCAATCGAGCAGGCCGGGCACGGCCACGATCGTCATCCGTCCCGCCGGGATGTCCATCGATTTCACGACGTCTGCGATGACTGGCACCAGCACCTCGCGCCCGCCCCCGCGCACCACCAATACATCGTTCGCGCCCGCCGAGAATACTTCCTCGATCAGGCCGAGACGAGTGCCGTCTTCGAGAAAAACCTCGCAGCCGAGGATCTCGTGATAGTAGAACTCGCCGGGTTTTGCCGCGGGAAGCCCGGTCTCATCGATCAGGACGGTCGCGCTGGTGAGCGCCTCGGCCGCGTTAGCATCGGCGACGCCGACCAGCTCGAGCCGTCGCACGCCGCGGCCGAGGCTCGTGATCCCGGCGACCTCGTATTCGCTCGCATTGCCGTTCAGGTCGAGTTGGATGCGCGAGCCCTTTGCGATCGTTTCCGAATCTGGATTGTCGGGACGAAAGCGCAGCGCGCCCTTGAGGCCGTGCGCGCCGATTATGCGCCCGAGGCGAAGCATCGCGGATACGCGCAGGCGCGCGCCCTTAATCGAAACGCGGGGATGAACCGTGATGCCGGTGCCATCCCCGCTTACTTCTCTTCGATGATTTCCAGAACCACCTTGCGATTGGTGCGCGACGCAACCGCGTTCAGAATCGTGCGAATCGATTTCGCGGTGCGGCCCTGCTTGCCGATGACCCGTCCCAAGTCCTCTTTCGCCACCCTCAGTTCGAGAACCGAGGCAGTGTCCCCCTGCGTCTCTTTCACCTCCACCGCGTCCGGATTGTTTACCAGCTGTTGTGCGAGGAACTGAACGAGATCTTTCATGGTTGGCTCCGAATGCGAAGGTTAATTCAGGCGGAGGCCGATGCGCTCGAGGCTTGCTTTATAAGCTTCCTTACGGTTTCGCTGGGCCGTGCGCCAGCTTTGATCCATTTGTCGGTCTCTTCCTGTTTGAGGGTGACCTTGGGCGGATTGAACGCGGGGTCGTAGGTGCCGACCTGCTCGACAAAACGACCGTCGCGCGGTGAGTGCGAGTCCGCCACCACGATCCTGTAGTACGGTTTCTTGCGGCTTCCGTGACGCCGCAACCTGATCACAAGTGCCATTCGGTTCTCCGTTCTCCTTGCCTTATTTTAACTCCCGAGACCGAGCCCGCGCATCATCATTTTTCCGGCCCCCATCTTGGTGATTTTCTTCATCACCTTGCGCGTTTGCTCGAACTGTTTCAGAAATCGATTTACATCCTGGACTGACGTTCCACTGCCTGAAGCGATTCGCGCGCGGCGCCGTCCGTTGATGATCAAATGATTCTCGCGCTCCTGGTTCGTCATCGAGCTGATGATTGCCTGGATGCGCTTTAGCTCGACATTGGCGTGCTCTGTATCAGCCTGAGACGCCATCTTCTTCAGGCCCGGGATCATGCCGATCAAATCGCCCAGCGAGCCCATCTTCTTGATCGCCTTGAGCTGCTCGGCAAAGTCGGTGATCGTGAACTCGTTCTTCTTGAACTTGCGCTCGAGTTCCTTGGCCTTGGCCTGATCGTAATTCTGCTGCGCCTTCTCGATGAGCGTCAGCACGTCGCCCATGCCGAGGACGCGTTGGGCCAGGCGATCAGGATAGAAAATCTCGAAGCCGTCGAGTTTTTCACTGATACCGGCGAACAGAATCGGCGCGCCCGTTACCGTACGCACCGAGAGCGCTGCGCCGCCGCGCGCATCGGAATCGAGCTTGGTCAGGATCACGCCCGAGATTCCGAGCCGTTCATGGAACCCGGCCGCCACGTTGGCGGCTTCCTGGCCTGTCATCGAATCGGCAACGAAAATAATATGATGCGGATTGGTCGCGGCCTTGAGGCGCGCCAGCTCTTCCATCAGCTCTTCGTCGATTTGCAGGCGGCCGGCGGTATCGATCAACAGCGCGTCATGTCCGCCGGCTTCGGCGCGCGCCAGCGCCCGCGTCGCGATCTCGATCGGGTCTTCATTCTCATGGCTTTCAACCACGGGAACGCCGATCTGACCGCCGAGCACCCGCAACTGCTCCATCGCGGCGGGGCGGTACACGTCAGTCGAGGCCAGCAGCGGATGCCGTTTGCGCTCGAGCTTGAGCCATCGCGCGAGCTTGGCCGCCGAGGTCGTCTTGCCCGAGCCCTGGAGTCCGACGAGGACGATTTTAACGGGCGGCTTGACTTTGAGATCGAGTTCGCGCGCCTGACCGCCCATCGCCAGCGCCAGTTCGTTGTAGACGAACTTGATCAGGTGCTGCTCGGGAGTCAGCGAACGCAGCACTTCCTGCCCGAGTGCCTTGGTTTTTACATGCTCGATGAAGTCGCGGACGACCTTGATATTGACGTCGGCTTCGAGCAGCGCAAGGCGGACTTCGCGCAACGCCTCTTCGATGTTGCGCTCTGTAATCCGGCCCTGGCCCTTGAGCTTGCGGAAAACGCCGTCGAGACGGTCACTGAGCGTGTCAAACATAATAAAACAGAACCTGGATGTGGCAGGTCGAAGAAATAGGCTCCAGCCGTCCGTGTCTGCGAAGCGAGTCTAGCAAACCGTCAAGCGTAGGACACGCTTTCCGGGCTGTCAATCGAGCTTAACGTGGCCGCTCAGCGCGCGGATAATGCGTCAGCGCACGCCAACTTTGCTGATACTCGCGAAAACGCTCAGGAATGAATCGCGCGCAGATGCAGCGGGCGCAGGCGCGAGCTCTTTTTCGCTTGATGGGCTTCCATCCGGCGCAGGATGTCATCGAGCGTGCTGACGGCCTCGACGATATGCGGCCCCTTGTTGAGCATCACGCATTCGGCGCGCTCGCCCATCGCGGCGTCAGTGATCTCCGCCCGCGACGGCATCCCATGCTTGGCGAGGCTCTCCAGCACCTGCGTTGCCCATATGACAGGAAGATGCGCCGCTTCGCAGATCCAGAGAATCTCCTCCTGCACCTCGGCCATCCGCTCCCATCCGCATTCGACGGCGAGATCGCCGCGCGCGATCATCACGCCCGCCGTATGATGCCGCATCGCCGCCAGCACCAGGTTTGGCAGCCGCTCGAAGCCCTGCCGCGTTTCGATCTTGAGCAGGATCCCAAGATGCTCGCCGCCGGCCTCGTGCATGTGGCTTAGCAGGCTCTCGACGTCGCGCTCGTGCCGCACGAACGACATCCCGACGAGATCGGAATGCTTGGCGACGAATTTCAGATTCTCGAGGTCTTCGTCGGTAAGCGCGCCGAGAGTGAAACTGCTGTCGGGCAAGTTGATGCCTTTGTCGCTGCCGAGCTTGGTGCCGTCTTGTCCCGCGTTGACAATCTCGACACGGAGTTGATCGGCGCTCGACTCGCGGATAATGCCGGCGATCTTGCCGTCGTCGAACCAGATTCGCTCGCCCGGCTTCACCTGGCCGAAGACCTCGGGCAGTGTGCATGAGATCGTAGCGGGACTGATGACGTGCCCTTCGGCGTTCTTGACCACGTCTCGGCCGAGGACCTCCTTGCGCAGCAGAACGATCGAGTCGCCATTTTGCAGATGCAGTTGGCCTGCGGATTTCGGCAGCGTCCCGACGCGCGCTTCCTTGTGCGCTCCGACGCCGTGATGACGCATCACCGTGCCGGGAATCACGTAACCGGTGCGGGTGCATTCGGCCCATCGCGCGCCGCCGACCGATCCCGTCACGCGCAGCATCCGCTTGCGGCCGCGAGCATCGAAGAGCTCGATCTGGTCGCCGTTACGGACTTCGGCGAGCCACAGTTCAGGCAGCGGCACTTCGGCATCGGCCTCGGCTCCGCTACCGCCCATCGATCCTTCGGGATAGAGCAGGATACGGGCGGGCTCGACGACCTCGCCGATTTCGTTACGATGCGGCCGCCATTTCATCACGGCGGCGCCCGGCTCGATCGCGCCGGTACGGAGCTTCGGCCCGCCGAGGTCCATCAGGATTCTGCACGGCATCGACAGCTCGCGCCGCGCGCGGTGCAGATTTTCGATCATCGCCGCCCACTGGTCGGGACCGTCGTGCGCGCAGTTGATACGCATGCAGTCCATGCCGCGCTTCAGGAGATCGCGCACCAGCGCATAGTCCTCGGCGGCATCGGTCGCCATCGTGACCATGATCCGCACGCTGCGGCTCTTCGGTGCGCCGCCGAGAAGATCTTTGGTGTGAGCTTCGAGCAGGCGATGTCCGGCCTGGAAATCAACCGTCGCGGGGACGGTCTCATGCTCGCCGGCGCCGCTACTGCGCAGACGCCGAAGGATGTGCAAAACGGAGTCGAGCGTGCTCATCACGTGCGACTCGGCGCGGCCGAGCGACGAGACCCCGAGTTCCGCCAGCGCAACCTGGATTTCGCGGATATCGTGCTCGCGCAGCGCGACGTAGTGCAGGAGGTTGGCCGCGCTTTGCCGCCACGCATCGTTGACGATCGCGAGCCGGTCGCCGAACTTCGTCTCAAGTGCAACGAGATCAGCGCGAATAGTCTCGAGTTGTTTGATTAAGCCCGCGATGCTCTGGTCATCCCATCGCATCGCAATCGGGCATTGGTCTTTCGAATTCACGGAAGCTCGCTCTCCGCACCTAGCCGGAGCACAGATGATGTTGCCAATTACAGAATCGGGCGAAGTTCGCGTTGTCGCAACCTGAAGAGGTTACGGCCGTGTTAATCCGAAAGGAAGGCCTGTTCGTTTGTCCAAGGAGATGGCAAGGGAGAAGTGACGCGTTGGAAGTGTCAGGCCCGCAATCCTCTAGCGATCCGCAGCCGACCTCTCCCTGGTCAGGGAGAGGGGTTCTCAGAGAGCGCGCACGGGAGTGAGATGGCCATTGTGAAACTCAGAGAGCCGCGCTTTGCGAGCGCGGCTCTCGATATCAATCAGTTCCAGATCTTCTGCCACCATGGGTTCGGCTGTTGATCGCCCTTTAGTCCGGCTTTCTTGATTACCGAGTCGAGGCTCCAGCCGGTTAGATCGGCGAGGGTCTGCGCTTCCTGCATCTGGCGCGCTCGCAGATTCTCAAAGTAGGAGTGCGCTGCGGGGCAAGCGTTCTCGGTGCCTGTCCATGGATGCTGCATCACGTAGCGCGCCTGGTAGTTTTCGCTGTCGCCCGTTTCCTGGAAGACGAGATCCTCGGGGAACGAATCTGCGCTGTATCGCACATGGAGCCGCGTGAGCATTACCGGGATAGCGCCGCCGCCGTAGGGAGCTGGCATGAACTGCCCGCGCGATGGCGGTTGCTGATCGAGCCAGAACACGCCGAGGCTGCGCAGCTCGTCGGGAGTGAGTGGCGACGTAGCGCACGGATCGCACCATCCCATGTTCCATGCATACTCGGTGAACACGGCGCGCATGTCGTTGCGCTCCACCTGCTCATTGAACACGGATTTGTAGAAGCCCTTGAAATCGTCGCGCACGAATTCGGGGATGTTCTCGCCGGTCGGCATCTTCACGGTGCGATAGTTGGTCGTCTCAACGCGGCCGTCGCGCGTCAGCAGGTAAATGATCAGGTCCTGCGGGCCGTTTGCGTTAATCATGCCGAGCCGAATTGGCAGCATGAACTTCGGCGATTCGAACGCGAACTGGATCGGCCGCAGATACTGAAGCCCGGTCTTGCGATGCTCCTCGAGATTGACCTTGGCGACGAAGAACTTCATGTCCTGTTTGATGTATGGAGCGAGCGCAGCACTCGCGCGCGGCGGAATCTTGTAGCCATTTTGTTTGAGCCAGGTCTCGAGGCCGTCAGACTGCTTCGCTGACAAAATGACGATGTCGTATTCGCCGACTGTGTATTGCGCCTCAACCGTGACCCCCAGCGCGCGATCCTGCATCGGAGGTGCAGCAGGGGCCGCGGCTCCCACTCCTGACGCCATCGCCATCAGCGGCATCGGCCTGACTATCTCGCACGGATCGGGATCGAAATACTCGACGAGGCGCGGCGTGCTGTAGGCCTCAAGCTGCGCGAACAGTTGCGGATCGCCGACGTGCACCTGGCCCTTTTCGAGGACCACCGGCACCGGCACGACCAGCGCAAAATCCGTCATCGGCCCCTGGTAGTCGTTCATCATGCTGATGACGGTCTTGTTGTCGTGTCGCACGACCGCGACCTGCGACGCGTGGTTGACGAGCGTGCCGTCGGCCTTGCCGACGTAGAATCCGCAGAAGGCCTGCGCCTTAAGCGGCGCGCAACACGCCGCGAGCGTCAGCACCGTTACGATCAGCAGGATGAGCCGAAGCTTCGAGACGATCCGGTCCATGGTTTTCTCCTTCGTTCCATTCAAATTTCGGCGCGCGCCAGACTAGGTCCCACACCGGAACCATCGGCGCCGCGACGACCAGTGCCCAGATAAGTCCGTTGGTTGAGTAGAAGTGGAACTGCCACCAGTAGGCGATCGCGGCGACGAGCGCGGACTGCGCGAGCCGGCCCCATCGATGGTTCGGCCCCGTCATCGGATCGGAAATCATGAAAAACGCGAAGAGCAGTAGCGCGCCGTTGGAGAGCTGATGCTCCCAGACGGCGAAGCGCTGCCCGAGCCATGCGACGCGAAGCGCGGTCGCACCCAGATAGAAGACGAGGAATGACCAGCTTATATCGCCGCGGCGCGCACGCTCGGTGACCAGCGCGCCGAGCGCGACGAGCCATCCTGCGAGCGCGACATCCTGACCCCACTGCCCGGCGGATACCCAGGTGTGGGGGAGCGCGATGAGCGCGAAGATCACGCCGAAGGCCGCGGGATTGAACAGATGTTTGCCGCGGAAGCGGATGAGAGATTTCGAGCCGATCGCGGCGGCCGCAGCGATCGGATGGATCAACAGGTCGTCAGCTCGAAGCAGGAGCGTGAGGCTGAGCGCGGTGATGATCGCGCTGCGATACGAGCGCGCCTTGGGCGGATAGAATCGCCACGTGAGCCGCTGCGTCACGAGTGCAGCAGCGAAGGTCAGGACGATCTGCGCCGGACGGAGGCTAAAATCACGCAACCAGACGCCAGCCGCGAACAACACGCCCAGCGCCAGGATCTGAAACATCCGCGCGTCGGCGAATAGTCCGGAGAATCGAAAGCGAAAACGCGGCGCCAATGCGGCTGAATCGTCCATCGAATCGAACCTCTCGACTCTTTGAACGGCCCACCCGAATTTTCTTGCAGATCTTTTTCTAAGGCCTGATTTTTTTGGAACCCTATGTCTTATCAACAACCAAGCAAAGTTCCGGCGTGGGGCGAAGGATGCGGCCTCTCCCGATTTGCGGCTTCCGCCCGCGGCATCAGCCGCGGCGAGCTATTAGCTGACTCGATCGCCAGACTCGCGAGATATGAGCAGGAGTTGCCCCGACGCGCTATGCTTTCGCGGCGCCGTTTTCGCTGGCTAGTACGACGTGGATCGTCATCAGGCGTTTTACAGTATAGGCGCGCTTGCCTTTGGGCGTAACTACCTCGATGTCGTCGTCTTCGGCTTTGCCGATCATCGCGCGGCCGAGAGGCGATGACAGCGAGATGCGGTTTTGCGCGCCGTCGACTTCTTCGGGCACGACGATCTCGAACTCGGTCGTCGCGCCGCCCTCGTCGAGGTCTTCGAGCCAGACGCGGCTGCCGAGGCCGACCGTGTCGCGCGGGATCGAGTCGAGGTTGATCATCATCAATTCGCCGATCCGCACCTCGAGGTTGTTCAGGCGCGCGCGCAGAAACTCCTGCCGCTGCTTGGCCATCGCCCATTCGGCGTTCTCGGAAAGATCGCCGTGAGCGCGGGCGCGCTCGAGTTCCTTGGGCAGGTCCACGGTCAGTTCGCGCTTGAGGGTTTCCAGCTCTTTGCGCAGCCGCTTGATAACAGGTAGTTCAGCCATCGATTCAGTTCTTCCTGCATCGGTGCCCCGCGCGATTGAGCGAGGTCACTCGAATAGATTCTAGCTCATCCGTGCCGGCCAGCCAGTACCGCGCGCGCTTGCGCTGGCCGCCCGTCAGTCGCTCACGATCGACGTGAGACTCCGGTTCACTCCCGTCACGCTCTGGATTTTCTGTACCACCAACTCGCCGAGCGTGGTCACGTCGGAGGCCTCGGCAATCGCGATGATGTCGTGGGGCCCGGTCACCGCGTGAGCCATCGAGACGCCCTCCACGCTGCGCAGCTTGGACGCGACCTCGCGCGCCTTGCCGGGCGAGGTGTCGATCAAAATGAATGCCTTCACCGACATGAGCGTTACCTCCCGGGCGCTTGCGCGCCGCCCGCCGGAGACTAGAGCGCCGGCGGAATCGGATTCCCCTTTTCGTCGTATTTGTAAAATCCGCGGCCTGACTTACGGCCGAGATAGCCCGCATCGACGTACTTCTTGAGCAGCGGGCACGGCCGATACTTGTCGTCGCCAAGCACGCGCTGCATCACTTCCATGATCGCGAGACACGTGTCGAGGCCGATAAGGTCGGCCAGCTCGAGCGGGCCCATCGGCTGATTGGTGCCGAGCTTCATCGCCTTGTCGATATCGAGCACGCCGCCGACGCCCTCGTAGAGCGTGTAAATCGCCTCGTTGATCATCGGCAGCAGGACGCGGTTGACGATGAACCCGGGGAAGTCCTGCGCCGTCATCGTCGATTTGCCGAGCTCCTCGGCCAGCGCGCGCGTCGTCATGAAGGTTTCTTCGGACGTCGCGAGGCCGCGGATGATCTCGACCAGCTTCATCGCGGGCACCGGGTTCATGAAGTGCATGCCGATGACGCGGTCGGCGCGGGCCGTGCGAGCACCCATCCTGGTGATCGAAATCGAGGACGTGTTGGAGGCGAGAATCACTTCCGGGCCGCAGATCTTGTCGAGCTTCTGCAGCAGGTTGATCTTGACCTCTTCGCTCTCGACGACGGCTTCGACCACGAAGTCCGCGCTTGCGAGATCCTCGAGATTCGCCGAGCCGCGGACTCGGCGCAGCACGCGATCGCGCTCGTCGGGCTGAAAGCGGCCGCGCTCGATCATGCGATCGAGGTTGCGTCCGATACCCCTGATGCCGCGATCGACGAGCTCTTGCGAAACGTCGTTCAGAATAACTTCGAGCCCGGCCTGCGCGGCAACCTGGGCGATACCCGCGCCCATCTGGCCCGCGCCAATCACTCCGAGTGTTCGTACTGCCATGCGGGTGGAATCTCCAATCCGAGCGTTAATCCGAGATGAAGGGAATGTAATTCTTGAGCGAACTAAGCAGCGCCGCGACGTCGGCTTGATCGCCCAGCTCGCGGCACAGAATTTCATAGTAACCGCGAATCCGGGCGCGCGGCTGAGACTCGGCAGGCTCGGCGAGGAGCGTCTGGAAGTCCTTCAGGATTGCCTGGACCTCGAGCTTTTTCTTGACCGGAATCTCGTCGTCATCGACCGCGATCAAGAGGCGGATATGGTCGATCATCCGATTCATGACGGCGAAATCGCTGCGGTCTTTGGCCATCGACGCTTCCCCTCGCGCTCAATGAACGCCGGGCGTCTTCTGCCCCGCGCCAAGTGCCGTATAAGTGCCCTCGCCAGCGCCAGACTCCGCCGCGCGCCGCACGCGCCGCACGTCATCCGGCGATTGCCGCCCGGGCATCCCAAGATTCCGCATCAGCGTGTTGGTGATATTCGAGGTCATCTGATCGCGCATCGTCGGCTCGCCGCGGATCTCGGCGTCGAGGACCGCATCAACCTGCTCACGCGTGAGACCCTCGGCCACGAAAAGATCAACCATGCCGACCATACCGACATCGCCGCCCGCGCGCTCGATGATCGCGACGACCTTCGAGCAGGTCGCACAAACCCGGCGCATCAGGCCCGCGCGCTTACGGCAATAGATGCAGCGCATCGTTCGACTCAGCCAGCTTCAAGCCAGAATCACGAGCTTCTTTGGGAACCTCGCGATTAGTTTCGCTATCCCAGTCAGGCCAAAATAATTGAAGCGGCCGCGCGTGATGCGCCGGCACGCCTCGGTTTTTGAAACTACTCCGGCAGCATTGGTGCCGCAAGCCGCGCTGCGGCCTTCGTGTCTGACGATCACTTTACGATTGACATCGTCGGGAATATGACGGTATCGTTAATTGAGAATGATTCTCAATTTGTGCTGAGTAGCGTCGGCCGTGAATGAAACTGTAGTCGCTTACTTCTTTTATTCCCTCGGAATTCTCTTTCGCGAGGGGCTCGAGGCGATGCTCGTGATCGTTGCGCTGGCCGCAGGCACGCGCAGCGCCAGCAACGGGCAGACTCGGTCACGCGAAATCTATGGTGGCGCGCTGCTGGCCCTCGTCGCCAGCGTCATTCTGGCCTTTGCTATCAATCGCCTTATCAGCGACGACGCGAGCGACACGCTCGAAGGAATCTTTCAGCTCGTCGCGGCGGCAACCCTCTTCTACGTCAGCTCCTGGCTCACTTCGAAATCCCAATCCGACCGCTGGATGTCGTTCATCAAACACAAGGTCCACAGCGCTGGCCAAAGCCGCGTTCCCGGATTGGCGCTGGGACTAACCGCCTTCCTCGCCGTGATGCGCGAGGGCGGTGAAACAATCGTTTTCTTCCAGGCGCTCACGAGCGGCGCGACCGAGACGGCCGAGAAGCACGCGGTACTTGCTGGAATCGCGGCCGCCTCGTTATGCCTTATCGTGGCATTCGTGATTCTCAAGCGCGCTGCCTACCTGATTCCGATGGGCGCGTTCTTCAAGGTTACTTCGGGCCTGCTCTACCTGATGGCGGTCGTGTTCATCGGCCAAGGGATCGCGAGCCTCCAGGAAGCGGATCGAATTGGCGCGACGTTCATCAACCACGTGCCGACGATTCCGATGCTCGGCATCGCGCCCACGCTGCAGAGCCTTGGGGCGCAGGTTGCGCTGCTTGCGATCGCGGCGATTTCGTTCCTGATGCCGCGGCGGGAGCCTCGCGAGAAGGTCAAGGTTGGCGAGAGGGCGCCGATCCGGGTACGCCCAACCTGATCGGTGGCGCGTCGGCTACGGGAGCTTCAGCTCCGTAGAGAATTTCCTCGACATCCGAACAAAGCTTCTGCGCCGACGCCAGCGTGCGCTCGCCCATTGCGATGCAATCCTGGACCTGCGAGTCGCTCGCCATCGAACTCATCCGCACCGCGCGCAGCGTAGCTGCGAGCTGGTCGCTGCGCTCGATCAAATCGTTGAGCCGCACCTCGACCACCGCGGGTGTCGCCTTCTCAGTCGTGAGATTCAGGCCCAAAGCCTCGGCGCGCTCCGCCTCGGCTAGCACACCGACGGCTGACTTGATCGCGGTGCAGGCATTCTCCGCCGAATAAGCTTCGGTCGATGGCGAAGGGCCGTCAGCAAAGACAACGGGGACAGCAGCAGCGAGTATCAGGCAGACGGTGAATACCGGCGCAGTTGTGCGAAAGTAGCGGCGGAAAAAAAGACGGGCCGGCGCATTCGCCGGCCCGCCCAAGTTGTCTTCGGGAGATTCCGAGTTGCGGCTCAGGCTGCTTCTTCGTCGGCCGCCGAGTAGCCGAGCGAATTGAGGAAGGCTTCCTTCTCTCCGGACGGCATGATGTAAATTCCGTCCCATCCGCAAACCTCTTCACACAGAAGGCATCCGACGCAGGTCTTCTCGTTGACGTGCACCTTGCCGAGGTACACCGCTGTATTCTCCGGCGACGGTGAGATGCAATCAAACGGGCATACGTCCACGCACACGCCGCATCCGTTGCAATTATCGGGATGCACCACGGCGACGGGACGCTCGGCGCGCTTGAGCACGTGCGTGATCTCGCCCTTGTTGTTCATGATCGCGTCGTCGGGACAGATGACGCCGCAGGCACCGCAATCGATACAGCTCGCGGGCTCGATATAATAGACCCGCTTCGAAAGGCCAGAGATCGCGCCCGTGGGGCAGCGCTTCTCGCATGCGCTGCATCCGGTGCAATTCTCGGCGATAATCGTAAAGGGCATCGGTTATCCTTTCAGTCAGGAATGGTTACTTGCGCATCTCTTCGATGATCTTGTCGCGCTGACCGCGCTCGATCAGCTGGTCGTTGCGGCGCGCCTGCTTGAACGAGATGTAGGTGAAGAACAGCACCAGGAACATCATCGCCATGATCGGGACGTTATCGGGCTGGGTCAGGATCGTAAGGAACTGCTGAAACCCGGTCATGTGTTCCATAATTCTACCTTAACGTCTCCAATCCTCACGGCGGGCTGAACGATGCACTTGATCTTGAAGTACCAACCGCGGAAAACCATGTCAACGCGGCCTTCTGCTGCGCATGCTCGCGACTAATGATCGGCGCGGTCGTGGCGAGGCGGCGTGACTGAATAGCTGGAGAGAACGGATGGATATTTCCGGTACCGACTTGTGCTTCATGACGCTCAGCGAACTATCGGCGCGGCTGCGCAAGCGCGAAATCACGTCAGTCGCGGCAACCCGCGCCGTGCTCGATCGTATTCATAAGCTGAATCCGAAGCTGCGCGCCTACTTAACTGTCCTCGACGATTCGGCGCTTAGACAGGCTGAGGCCGCGGACAAGGAAATCGCGGCGGGCAAATTGCGGGGGCCGCTTCATGGCGTCCCCGTCGCAGTCAAAGATCTGTGCTGGACCAAGGGCATCCCAACGACCTGCGCGAGCAAGGTGCTTCGCGGATGGCGGCCCGACTCGAACGCCACTGTTGTCGATCGCTTCGAATCAGCCGGCGCCGTGATGCTCGGCAAGTTGCATCTGACCGAATTCGCGATGGCCTGGTACCATCCGGAAATTCCAACTCCGCTCAATCCCTGGAACGACGCGTTCTGGCCGGGCGCGTCGTCGAGCGGCTCGGGCGTAGCCACCGCGGCGGGGCTCTGCTACGCGGCGATCGGCACCGACACCGGCGGCTCGATTCGTTTTCCGTCTGCCGCCAACGGTATCGTCGGGATGAAGCCAACGTGGGGCCGCGTCAGCCGTCACGGCGTGTTCCCGCTCGGCGAGTCGCTCGATCATATCGGGCCGATGACTCGCAGTGTTGCCGACGCGGCGCTGATGTTGAGCGTGATCGCGGGCCGCGACGATCGCGACGATACTTCGCTCGCCGCACCGCTTGATGACTACGCGGCTGCAATCGCCGCGGGTGCGAACGGCGTCCGCGTCGGCGTCGATGAGAACTACATCGCTGCGCGCGCATCGCACGATGTCGCGAGTGCAATCGCCGCGGCGGTTGGCGATCTCGAACGCACTGGCGCGCGCATCGTCAAAATCAAGATGCCCGATGTCGAGCCGTGCCTCAGCGCGTGGACGACGCTGTGCTCCGCGGAAGCCGCCGCTGCGCACGTCGCAACCTATCCATCGCGCGCGGACGATTACGGCCCCGGCTATCGCTCGTTCCTGAAACTCGGCGCCTCGATTCGCGGCCAGGACTATGCCGACGCTCACATGGTGCGCGAGCGCTTCAGCAATCGCTTCCAGCAGGTCTTCGATCAGGTCGACGCGGTCGTATGCCCCTCGATGCCGCAGGCGACCTTGCCGGCCGACGCGATCGCGCCCGACGCCGACTCGTTCGTCGGGCCGAATCCGCTCCTCGGGTTCACGGCGCCGTTCAACATGAGCCGCAATCCCACGCTCTCGATGCCAGGCGGCAACGGCAAAGGTGCTCCACCGCCGAGCCTCCAACTCATCGGCCGTCTCCTCGGCGAAGCAACGCTGATTCGCTTGGGCGCGGCCTACGAACGCGCCACGGACTGGCACAAGCAGCGTCCTCAACTCTGAAATCCGAGGCACAAACTTCCCTTCCCGTGCGGGAAGGGAAAGAGGGTTAGGTTTTTTTGCTGGGGATGGCGACGCCTCTAAAAGAGACACAGGCAAACGACCTAACCCCGTCCCGCACGCGAAGGGGGACCGGAATCGCAGCTTCCCGTAATGAATCAGATAGCAGCGCCCCGTAGGAAAGCCGGAATCGCAGCGCGCTGGTGGGGATCTGGAATCAAAGCCGCTCAAAGTGATCGCTTGCGTGCGGACTTTGCGACGCCCAAACTACTCTCGATGGCTGATGAGGTTCAGGTTTCCTCTCTCTCCGCGGGCGCCTCGCGCGGGCCGCTGAGCCTCGCACTGGGCGTCGTCGCGACGCTTTTGAGCTTCATATATACGGCCATCCTCGCGCCGTTCGCCGCACTGTTCGCCGCGATCAACAGGCCGCGCGCGCTAACGTTCGTCAGCCGCCTGTGGGGTCAGCTCATCGTTCGCACCTGCGGCATCAAGCTCGAGATCGTAGGCCTCGAAAACCTGGAAGGGCTGAAGAGCTGCGTCCTCGTCTCGAACCATCAGAGCTTCTTCGACATCTTTACGATCGCCGGCTACTTTCCGGGCGATCCGCGCTTCGTCGCCAAGAAGGAGCTGCTCAAGATTCCACTCATCGGCTATGCGCTGAACAATTCGCAGCACGTGATCATCGATCGCCAGGCGGGCGGCCGCGAGATTCGCCGTGCGGTCGACGTAATCCGGCGCGGCTTTCTGCTCAGCATCTTCGCCGAGGGCCATCGCTATCCCGACAATCGCGTGCACGAGTTCAATGACGGCGCGGCGTGGCTCGCGATCCTGAGCAAAGCGCCGGCGGTTCCGATGTCGATTAGCGGCTCGGGCTCATTCTTCCCGCGCAAGGCGATGTTCGTCGTGCCGGGCCGCAAGATGCGCATGGTTATCGGCAAGCCGATCCCGACCGAAGGCATGACCAGCCACGATCGCGCAGAACTGACGCGCCGCCTCGAAGAAGAAGTCCGCGCCACCTTCGTCGAGGAACTCTGACTTCGTCCGCGCGGATGCTTCCGAGCAGCATTCGATGGCACGCGCAATCACTCGACGGACTTCTCTCAAGCATTTGGCGCTGTTCGCATCTGGTGCGGCGACGGGTTGGTGGCCGCGGCTTTCATTTGCATCCGACGATGAGCCCACTCCTTCCGAGGACGAACTGGATGCGATTGCGGCAATCGCGACCAGCTTCATGCGCCTTTACGATGTTCCAGCATTGTCGATCGCGATCGCGCGCCACGGTCAGTTCGTTTATCGCAAAGCGTTCGGCTTCGCTGACAAGGGCGAGAATGAAATCGCCACTCCGGCTAACCTGTTTCGGATTGCCAGTATCAGCAAACCGATTACCTCAGTCACGATTTTCACCTTGATCGAGGCGGGCAGGATCAGTCTCAGCGATCGGGTGTTCGGTCCACAGGGGATACTTGGTTTCGACTATGCGACTAAGTATCCCGACCTGGTCCAGGAAATAACTATTGATCACCTGCTGACTCACACCAGCGGCGGATGGAGCAGCTACGAAAACGATCCGACATTTTTCGATCCCAAGGCCAGCGCCGCCGAGACCATCACCTGGTATATCCGCAACGATCCATTGCGCTACCCGCCGGGGCAGCATTTCGCGTATTCGAACCTGGGTTATGGCATTCTCGGCTGTGTCGTAGAGAAAGTCACTCGCCAATCGTATCCGCAATACGTCCAGCAGAATGTCTTCGCACGATGCGGGATGAGCGGCGCTCGAGTCATGGGCAACACTCGCGCAGAACGCGCGCCGCGAGAAGTCATTTACTACGGAGAGACCGATCGTGCCGGAGGATGGACGCATCCCTACGCTATGAATCTCAACCGCTTTGTTTCCACGGGCGGATGGCTTGCAACGGCGACCGATCTTGTGCGGTTCGCGATGCATGTCGATGGCTTCGAATACACGCCAAATATTCTTTCCCGCCAGACCATCGAAACGATGACCTCGCCATGCGCGGTATCGCCGATTCCACACTATGCGAGGGGATGGTACGTCAACGAACTTCCGAACTGGTGGCACGGTGGGCGGCTGCCCGGCTCGATGAACGAACTGGTACGAACTGCGAGCGGACTATGCTGGTGCGCTCTGGCAAATACTCACACCGATGGGATCGACGAAGGTATGGACAAGATGCTGTCAGATATCGTCAATGCTGTCCCTGAGTGGCACGCGATTCCGGCGCCGGTGCGGCCGCAACCGTGAAAGCTTGTCGTCGTACTGACTAATGCTGCCGTCCGGAGAGTGCTTTTGGCAGGAAGGCGTCTGCATCCAGATTGCCGCCGTTGATCTTCTGCGATATGTCGCCGTGGGCCGGTGCCATCGTTCGGAAATATGCAGTCGCTGTCACATCTTCTTGATGCACGAAAGGAAAAGCTCCATCGACCTGCATATGGCGCGAGCGAAGTTGGCCGGTGGGAAAATAGAATTCGCCGGCTAGATCGAAGTGATATCCTCCCGAGGGTGAAGGTTTGGTGCGCCACAGCGGCAGCGCCGTCGCGGTTCGCTCGCGCTCATCGTAGAATTCGGCGGCCAGCCATACGTACGCTTCTGTATCGATATAGACTATTTCCGGAAGATGCTCGTAGCCGGGAATCCGCGGCGTCATTTCGAGAATGTATGCGTTCCGCAATTGAAACGGCTCTTCGCCGAACGTCATTCCTTTTTCACCGCGCACGATGCCGGCCGGCTCTTCGTTCGCGGTCAGACTGGCAAGAATGCGCGTGGTTCCAAGCAGCCGGTAGGTGAATTGTTCGTTCTTGGGCAACGCGTATGCCCAGTAGGGCTGATGGCAGGTGCGGCAGCTCTCATCGAGCGCATCGTAGGAATCCTGGTGGCCGATCCTGAATCCGCCACGCCGCGTGAAGTAGAAAAAGTCGTCAGTCTTGAATGGATCGAGGTAACGTATCCAGATGCCCTTGGCGCCGAAGTTTCCGTCGGCGTCCATAGTCCAGTCGTCACATTTCGATTTCCACTCAACTCCGTCTTTGTTCGAACCAAGGGAAGGCCGCGGATCGACTTCGGTTCGATGCGCATATCGTAGGAAAGTAAACTTCGAGCAGACGTAATCATGAGTCTCTTCGTGCTCGAAGGTGTTGGACGAATCCGAGAGCGCGTAGGTAAAGCTGCCCCATGGCGCCAAAGTGAAATCGTCCGGCATGAACGGACCCATATGCCAGTTATAGGCGATCTTAACCGCGGCTTTGGGATCGTCCAGATTGACTATTGGAAAAGGCATCCCGGCGGTATATCCAGTCAGGAAATCGTTCTTGTCCAATGCAACCTGGCTCGAGTACTTCTCGGTTGCGTCTTTGAACTCCCCCGGCCAGTCGAGTCTCTCGGCCG
>DATJMX010000055.1 GCA_035508495.1 Candidatus Binataceae bacterium | reverse complement strand
CGATCGACAACAGCGGTTCGGTATCGCTGCGGCTGATCGCGAACAGCAGCTCGTCCTTCGACGCGAAGTAATTGTAGAGCGTACCAACCGCGAGCCCGGCGCGTTCGGCAACCTCTTCCATCGAGGTGCTCGCGTAGCCCTTGCGATCGAACAAGCGCCGCGCAGCGGCGAGAATGCGCTGCTCGCGCTGGAGCTTCTGCTGCTCGCGGCGGCCGGCGGGAATCGGCACGGCGGGGAGCATGAAGCATTTATGCCACGGCGGCACGCGCGACGCAAGAAAAATGAATATGATTCATTTTTTCCGGCGAGAACAAAAAGTCACCACAAAGGGCACGAAGGCAAAGGTACGAACTTTTACCTTTGTGCCTTCGTATCCCTTGCCGCTCGTGTCTTAGCGATGATCTTTTCTTTCCTTTTGCCGGCTGTCGCGTAGCGCGTCGGATCGTCGACACCCGCCCGCGCAAACGCTTCGATACGTTCGGCGCACTTGGTGCACTTGCCGCAATGGCGGCCGCGCACCGGGCTCGCGCAGGTAAGGGTCAGCTCGAGCGGCAGCGCCCTGCCCTTGCGAATCACGTCTTCCTTCTCGATGCCGAGGAAGGGCGTCGAAATTTTGAGCGGCAGGCCGGTGCCGAGCTCGGCGGCCTTTTCGAAGGCGCGCAGAAACTCGGGGCGTGCATCGGGGAATGGATTCGCTTCAAGCAGCGCCATCGCCACTTCGCCGATCCGGTTGCGCGCGCAGAAGATTGTCGCCTTGGTCAGGAGGCTCAAGTTGCGGCCCGCGATATAGTTGGACGAAATCGCGGCGCGATACCCTGGGACGTTCTTCCCCGTGACGCTCCAATGATCGCCCGCGACATCGCTCATCGGCAATTCGAGCACAGCAGGCGGCGCGACATTCGATCGTCCCAGCCGCTCGACAAAACGCCGCAGAATTCGCAGCTCGTCGCGCTCCCACTTGACTCCCGCCCTAACATAGATCGGAAAGACGTGCCGCCCGCCGCGCGCCAGCTCCGCGAGCATCACGGAACTATCGAGGCCGCCGCTTGCGAGCACAGCCACGCGCGACTTGATCGGAACGATTCGATATTTCTTGAGCGCGGACCCAGTCATCCGCGGGAGCCTACGCAATCAGCCGCCCGCCGTCGAGCACGATCGTCGAGCCGGTCGCGAAATCGGTCGCACAGAGGTACATCACGGCGTTGACGACGTCGGCAGGCGTGCCCATCTTCTTAACGAGCGTCGCCGCAGCCATCCGTGCGATTGCCTCTTTGTCGTATTCCTCGGGCGCGAGCACCGGTCCGAGCGCCACGCAATTCACCTGGATGTTGGGCGCGAGCGCTTTCGCGAGCGCGCGCGTGAGCCCGACCAGCCCGCTCTTCGAGACGGTGTAAGGCAGGTAGTTGTTGTAGGGACGAATCCCGGCCCAATCGCCGATATTGATAATCTTGCCGGCGCCCTGCGCGCGCATCGCAGGCGCCGAGAGTTTCGCCAGAAAGAATGGCGCCTTCAAGTTGATATCGAGGTTAAGGTCCCAGTCCTTCTCGGTCACCTCGTCGATCGGCTTGCGATAAAAAACCGACGCCGAATTAACCAGGACATCGAGGCGCCCGAAGCTCGCGATAATGTCCGACACGAGCCGCTCGATCTCGACGACGCTCGCAAGGTCGGCGCGGAATGCGCGCGCAACGCCACCCGACGTTGCGATCTGCGCCACGACCGAATCTGCGTCCGGCGATGATGTCAGGTAGTGAACGGCGACCGATGCGCCGCGCTCGGCGAAGGCGAGCACAAGCGCGCGGCCGACGCGGCGGCCGGCGCCGGTTACCAGAACAACCTTGCCGTTCAGGTCCATCGCGATTCGCCGCGGCGGACGCGGTAAAGGCTAGCCTGCGTGGACGGCCGCGATCGCTTTCACCAGTTCGAGATTGTCGGAGTGGCCCGTCTTCGACGCCGTGATATGGCCGATGACGGGGCGCCCGAGCAGGTAGAGATCGCCCATCAGGTCGAGCACCTTGTGCCGCGCGAATTCGTCAGGGAAGCGCAGGTTGGTGTTCACGACCTTCTCGTTGTCGACCAGAATCAGGTTATCGAGCCGCCCGCCGCTGCCGAGGCCCATCGCGGATAGCTTGCGAAATTCATCGACGAACGCAAAGGTTCGCGCCGGCGCGATTTCTTTGATGTACGCCTCGACCGAGGTCAACTCGAAGTGAATCTTTTGAACACCGATGGGCTGAGGATAGTCGAGCGTGTAATCGATAATGAGATGCTCGGCCGGCTCGATCTTGATAAACTCGCGGCCTTCGACTTCGTCACCGATCCCGATTTTCTTCGCGATTCGAATTGGCTCGACCGCGGCGCCCTGATCGGTCACGCCCGCGCTGGCGATCTGCTTGCAGAATTCCAGCGCCGAGCCGTCGAGCGCCGGAACTTCCTCGTCAGTCTTGACCAGCAGGTTGGTGATCCCGAACGCATGGAGCGCCGAGAGCAGATGTTCGACCGTGCGAACTGAACGCCCGCCACTGGTAAGCGTGGTGTTGTAACCAGTATCGGTAACATTTTCGAGCCGCACCGAGATCGCCGTTTCATCAGAAAGCGACGAAAACACGATCCCCGTTCCCGCCGGCGCCGCGTGCAGCAGCACCCCGGTCTTGAGCCCCGTGTGGAGGCCCTGCCCGCCCATCACGATCGAGCGCGCCACGGTGCGCTGCGCGATAGTGCCAAGGCGTACGCTCTTGCGACGCGAGGCGCCCGCTGCCGCACTCACGGCCTCGATCGAGGCGCCTTCGGGTCCGGCAGTATCGCCTTCGAGCGCGCGCGCAATCGACGCGAGCAAGCCGCTGACCGAAAACGGCTTCTGGATAAAGTCCGCGGCGCCGAGCTTGGTCGCGGCGACCGCGCTCTGGATATTGCCGTGGCCGGAGATCATGATCACCGGCGTTTGGGGACGTTCACTCTTGATACGGCGGAGCAGCTCGATGCCGTCCATTTCGGGCATCCATACGTCGAGGAGCACTACGGCCGGGCTCTCGCGCTCGATAAGGTCGAGCACGCCCGGCGCGTCGCCGGTGTCGACGACCCGGAAGCCCTCGTCGCTCAAAATCCCCCTAAGTGACGACCTGATCCGCTCCTCGTCATCCACCACCAATACGGTTTCACTCACGCGGGAATTGCTCCTAAGGAAAGCTTATAGTTCGGGCGAATGCGCATTAGCCAATCGCCTTGGCGAGTCCCTGCTCTTTTACAGGAAATTCAAGGGAGAATCTACTTCCACGGGGGCGGTTGTCGATCACCCTGACGAAGCCGTGATGATCCGTAACAATCGCGGAAACGATCGCAAGCCCGAGCCCGGTGCCGCCTTTTTTGCTCGAAAAATACGGCTCGAAGATGCGCGTGCGCAGCCGCGGGTCGATTCCGGGGCCGTTGTCCGCCACCTCGAGGGTCACGATCGAGCGCTCGGGACGCAGCGCGGTGCGCACCTCGACGGCCGGCCTGTCGCCATTGTGATTGATCGCGATAGTCGCGGCCACGGCGTTATCCAGCAGGTTTACGAGCGCGCGTTTCATTGCCTCGCGGTCGATCGGAACCAGCGGCAGGGCGGAATCGAGCGAAATCGAGAACTCGACATTCGGATTGGCAGCGCGGAAGTTCGTCACGACCTCGTTCGCCAGCGCGTTGAGGTCGCCCAGAATCGGATTCAGATGAGGCATTCGCGCGAATGACGAGAACTCGTTGACAAGCCGCTTCAAGTCTCCGACCTCGCCGATGATAGTACGAGTGCACTCTTCTACGAGTTTCGCCTCGATACCGGGTTTATCGGCAAGCTGCCGGCGCAGGCGCTCGGCGGAGAGCTGAATCGGCGTCAAGGGATTTTTGATCTCGTGCGCGATTCGCCGCGCGACTTCGCGCCACGCTTCCATCCGCTCGACCTTGGCGATCTGGCTGACATCTTCAAAGAAAAGCACCGTGCCCTGCAGCTCGTCGGAGCCCTCGCCAAGCGGACTCGCGGTGACCATCAGTTCCGTCTCGCCGTTGGGCCCTTCGAACTTGATCGTCGAGCGCGCCTCGCGCGGCCGTGTCGCCGACGCGAACATGTCGTCGAGCGCGCGCGTAAGCTCGAGCCGAAAAGCGATGCTGTACGTGTTGCCGAGCGCATCGGCGACGCTGACGCCGAGGAAGCGCTCGGCGCACGGATTGATCGACGTGACGACGCCGTCGGAATCGAGGCCGACGACGCCCGCAGAGACATTGCGCAGCAAGGTTTCGGTATATCGGCGGCGCTGCTCGATCTCGGTGGTGGAAGCGCGCAGGTCGGCGGTCATCTTATTGAATGACTTCACCAGATGGCCGAGCTCGTCGTCGCCTACGGGCGGGATTTTGTAGTCGAGATTTCCGGCCGCGATGGCCTCGGTGCCTTGCGCGAGACGCTTGATCGGCCCGGTCACGCCGCGCGCCAAGTACATGCCGAACCAGCTCGCCAGCGTGATCACGACAAGGCCGATCAGTACCAGGGCCAGCATGTAACTGCGCAGGATCGGCTGGCGCAGGATGCGGAGCTGGAAGTAATCCTCCGATACGCGCGAGATATCGGTCGCGCGCGCGGCGAGGCTCCGCGGCAGGTAGTAGTCGACGACCACCGCGCCCATCACCGAATCCGTTTCCGACGAAGTATAGATTGGCGCGGAGCCGCGAATTACGTCCGACGATCCGAAGCGATCGGTGCGCGAGGCCGTTTGACCCTTCAGAGTCTGAGCCACGAGTTCCGAATCGGGCAAGGCGCCGATCCCCGTCGGAGTCTTGGGGCTGAGGGCGACGTCGAGCAGCTTGCGGTCGCTTGAGAAAACCTCGATCGTGCCGAGGTTGTACTTCTCCTGGCTGTCCTCGATGAACTTCTTCAGCTCGGTGCGTTTGTCTGGATCGAGCAGGCGCCGGGTGCTGATTTCACCGGCCATCACCCGCGCGAAGTGCAGCGCGTTGTTGGCTGAATTCAGATAGTAGGTCTTGGCGATTTCGAGCGAATCATCGAGCACTTGCTGATATTCAGGATTAAACCAAGTGTCAATATTTGCCTGGAGGAACACTCCTGACACATAGAGCAGGAATACGCTCGGCACGAGCGCGACGGCGATAAAGCCCGCGACCAGGCGGGCCTGGAACTTCGAACCGATAAGTCCGCGGCGGCGCTCGAAGATGACCTTGGCGAGATTACGCCCCACCAGGAAGAGCATCAGGCCGAGCAATACGAAGCTGACATTGAACAGCGCGATTATCGCGACGTTGGAGGAAAGCGAGGTGTGCTTGGTGAGCGGCGGGAGCTGGGTCTGCGCCAGCACGAAGACGATCAGCGTCGCACCGGCGATCAGCGCGGCAAATATTTCGCGGCGGCGCCGCTTCCGATCGGCGAGTCTGAGTGCGGCTTGATTTTCGCGCTCGTCAGCCATCGTCATCGCCTAAGCAGCGACAGAAGAAGGGTCGCGACGACACTCAGGATGATGCAGGTCACGATCGGAAAATAGAAAGTGAAATTGCCGCGGCGGACGTAGATATCGCCGGGCAAGCGACTAACGCCGGGAATCGAACCGAGCGCCCACATCAGCGCGCCCGCGCACGCGACAAGGATCCCCAGCATCACCAGGCTTTTGCCAATCGGCGCCATTGTTCGCCCGGTTGATCTTATAGCAGAGCGGGTCCAGGCGACATGGCCTGTGACGCCAACCTAACTGGCGACGCGCCCCAAAAAATCCCTCGCCCGTTATGTCACGGGAGAGGGATTTCGGGGGCCCTCGCCGCTTCGCGGGTAAGGGCCTTCGAGGCTTCGGGAAAAAACACCCGGCGTCGTTTTTGCGCCGCCGGGTGCAGAGACAGATCGATGGCGAAGCCGGAGGCCTCAGGCGTGGGCGTGGGACCTGGCTTCTTTGGCGGCTTGCGCCTCCTTGACGATCTTGTCGGCGACCATCGGCGGAGCTTCCTCGTAATGCGAGAAATGCTGCTCGAAGGAGCCGCGGCCCGAGGTTATCGAGCGCAGGTCCGGCGCGTACTTCAGCACCTCCGACATCGGCACCTGGGCCTTGATCACCTGGCCGCTGCCCTTGCTGTCCATGCCGAGGACCTTGCCGCGGCGGGCGTTGAGGTCGCCGATCACGTCGCCCATGCATTCATCGGGGCACGAAACTTCGATCGCCACGACCGGCTCGAGGATAATCGGCTTGGCTTTTTCAAGTGCTGCTTTAATTCCCATCGAGGCCGCGATCTGGAACGCCATGTCCGACGAATCCACGTCATGATAGCTGCCGTCGAAGACCGTCACTCTGACGTCGACCATCGGATTGCCCGACAGGAAACCTTCGGCGAGCGTATTGCGCACGCCCTTCTCGACCGACGGGATAAAGTTGCGCGGGATCGAGCCGCCGACGATTTCATCGACGAACTCGAATCCTGTTCCGCGCGGGAGCGGCTCGACCTTGAGCCAGCAATCACCGTATTGGCCGCGGCCGCCGGACTGTCGCTTGTATTTTCCTTGCGCTTCGGAGCGGCCCTTGATCGCTTCCTTGTAAGGAACCTTAGGCGCCTGAAGTTCAACCTCTACATTGAATTTTCGCTTGAGCTTCTCGACCGTCAGCTCGATATGCATCTGCCCGGTGCCCGAGAGAATGATCTCGTGCGTTTGCGCATCGCGATGCATATCCAGCGCAAGATCCTCGTCGACGAGCTTCTGCAGCGCGGCAGAGGCCTTCTCTTCGTCGCCCTTGGTTTTAGGACGCAGCGCGAACGAGATGACGGGAGTCGGCCGTGTCAGCGGCGGCTCGGCGATGATCGGTGACTTTTCGTCGCAGAGCGTGTCACCGGTTGTCGTATCCTTGAGCTTGGCGACGGCGACGACCTCGCCCGCGAGCGCCTGCGCAACCGGGCTCTGCTTTTTGCCTTCGAGGCGCAAGAGCTGGCCGAACCGCTCCTTGCTCTCGCGCGAGGCGTTGAGCACGGGCGCATCGCTATGCGCCGTCCCTGACATCACGCGGAATATTGAGAGCTTGCCCGCGAACGGGTCGATAATCGTCTTGAACACGAAGGCGGCAAACGGAGCACCCGGATCCGCCGCGCGCTCTTCGGGAGTCCCTTTCGTCGGATGACTGAACGATGCGGCGGGACGCTCGTTCGGCGCCGGCAGCAGCAGGTTGATCGCATCGAGCAGCGGGCCGACGCCGATATTCTTCGCGCCTGAACCGCAGAACACCGGCGTCACTTTGCCGCCGAGCACGGCGGCTCGTAGAGCCTTGCGCGCGGCCTCGTCGTCGATCGTGCCCTGGTCGAGATATTTCTCGAGCAGCTCGTCGTCGGTCTCGGCGACTGCCTCGTAATATGCGTTGCGTGCGGACTCGGCGCGCTCCTTGATATCGCCCGTCAGCTCCTCTTCCTTGGCCTTGCCGCTCTGGTCAGCATAGGTGAGCGCCTTCATCGACAGCACGTCGATAACGCCCTTGAAGCCGAGCTCGTCGCCGATCGGCAGCGAGAGCACGACGACTTTCGCGCCGAGAATTTTTTCGAGGTCCTTGAGCGCAGCGTTGAAGCTGGTGCGCTCGCGATCAAGACGCGACACGAATGCGATCCGCGGCAGGTTGGACGCGTTCGCCGCGGCCCAGATCTTCTCCGATTCGACCTTGGTGTCCGCGCCCGGGCTGATGAGTATCACGAGCCCGTCAACCGCGCGCAGCGTCGTCATCGTCTCCGGCAGCACGGCGCTGTAGCCGGGCGTATCGGCGAAGAGGACCTCGGTCTTTTTCCAGTTGTAGTGATGAAAGGCAGAACTGATCGAGATGTGATGGTTAAGTTCCTCGGGCTCAAAATCCAGTGACGAACTGCCATCGTCTGGACGCCCGAGCCGCGATGTCGCCCCGGCGGTGAACAGCATCGCCTCGGCAAGCTGGGTCTTTCCTGTGCCACCCTGGCCTACGATCGCGATGGTTCTGAGCCGCCCGATTTCCTCCACAGCCATAGGAGTAACCTCTCTTCGCGCCTCGCGAGGCCGCCGAACTGAGCGCGCGGCCCGTTCGAAGCGATTTATTGCTGTCAGAAGATCACATCAAACCTCACGCATACGCTCCTTCGACGGTGACTTCTCCCGCGACGATTCGCTCGACCTTGTCCCCGAGATCGAGCATCAGCGCGCCGTCATCGTCGATACCCCGTACGATACCGCCCTGGCGCCGCCCGCCGTCCACGATCGCTACCCGCTTCCCTGTAAGCGCCGAGTAGCGTTCCCACGCTGGCCGAACAGCGGCGAAGCCCGCGGTCAGAGCTTCCATATAGCGAGAGTCGAGCAAGGAAAAAAGCGAATCGGCGAGTTCGATTCGATCCCATGCGCGACCGGTCGCGATTCGAATTGATGTCGCGCGCTCGCGCAGTTCATCGGGAATATCGCTCGCGGTGAGATTCACGTTGATGCCGATCCCAAGCAGCACACACTCGAGATTGCCGCGCTTGTCGGTGATCGCCTCGGCGATCATGCCGGAGACCTTGCGCCCGCGAAGCCATACGTCGTTGGGCCACTTGAGTCCGACGATACCCGGCGCGACGCGCTCGAGCACATCGGCAACGGCCAGTCCCGCGACGAGGCTTAGCTGAGGCACGCTCGCAAGCGGCATCGCAGGGCGCAGGATGATCGTCGTGTAGAGGTTGGCTCCGGCGGGCGAATGCCACGAGCGGCCGAGGCGGCCGCGGCCCGCGGTCTGCCGGTCAGCGATTATTGCGGTGCCTTGTTGGCTTCCCTGCGCAGCAAGCTCGCGCGCGATCTCCTGGGTGGAATCGACTTCGTCGAAGTAGTGGATTCGCCATCCGATCCGTCCCGGTTCGCCGCGTTCGATCGATCGGTATGGATTGTCGGGCATCAGTCAGTCGCGGCTCCGGAGCGTCAGGTCTGGTCGATCCTCATGCTGATATCTACAGCCTTTACAGAATGCGTCAGCGCACCGACCGAGATCAAATCGACGCCAGTCTCGGCAAGCGCGCGCACGGTGTCGCGCGTGATGCCTCCAGAGACTTCGAGGATGATCTTCTCGCCGACTTTGGCGCGCGCTTCGCGCACCTGCGCGAGCGTCATATTGTCGAGCAGGATCGCATCGGCGCCGGCGCGCACGGCCTCGTCGACCTGCGCGAGCGTCTCGCATTCGCATTCGATCCTGATTGTGTGCGGCGCGAGTTGGCGCGCGCGTTTGATCGCAGGAGTAATCCCACCTGCTGCAGCGACGTGGTTCTCCTTGATCAGCACACCGCTGTCGAGTCCGAGGCGATGGTTATGGCCGCCGCCAGCGCGGACCGCATACTTCTCGAGGACGCGCAGACCAGGATGCGTCTTGCGCGTGTCGATAATCTTCGCACGCGTGCCCGCGATTGCCTCGACGTAGACGCGAGTTGCAGTCGCGATACCGGAGAGCAATTGAACGAAGTTGAGCGCAGTCCGCTCCCCGACGAGCAGCCCCGCGAGCCGCCCCTCGACATCGGCAAGCACGTCGCCAGCCTTGAGCTCGCAGCCTTCGTCCGTGAGCGTGAGCATGTTCGGCTCAGCGCCGGTCATCGCGAAGACCTGTTCGATGAGGAACGCACCCGCGACAATCATCCGCGGCTCTTTAACCTTAATAATCGCGCGCCCGAGCTGACCGGGCGATACCGTCGCAGCAGTAGTGAGATCGCCCTGTCCCACATCCTCAGCCAACGCCCGCCGGATGTAGTCGGAGAGATCGAGCTGCCGGATCATCTCCATTGGCGACTCTCCTCGCTGTCCCCTCTCCCTATCCTGGGAGTAAGGCGAGGGGATCCGGAGATAAGAGGGAGCAATATGGCGATCACGCGATGCCTTCGAGTTGCTTCAACTGCTCGCTCAACTGCCGATGCTGTGTCTGCAGGAGCTTATAGCGCTCGGCGACTTCTTCTTTGGTCTGCGGATCGGCCTTGGCCATAAACTGCTCGTCATTCAGCCGCTTCGAATGCTGCGTCGAGTGCTTCACGACTTCGTCGAGTTGCTTCTGCAACTTGCGCCGCGCCTGCTCGAAGTCGTAGCCATCGGGAGCCGCGACGCCGATATCAGCCCACAACAGATGCGAGTACACGACCTGCGCGCCTGCGATCGGCTCCGTGCTGAGAGTTTCAAGCTTCGCCAGTACGCTCACATATTGTCGCCACAGTTCGATCTCTGATGGCGAGGTGCCCTCGCCGAGTCGGACCACCGCGCGTGTGCGCTGCCCCGGATGCCATCCCAAAAGAGAACGTAGCGAATTGATTTCCTCGGTCGCCGCGATGCAGTGCTCCATCGCTCCGCATTCGGCTGGCGACAGCAGCGAGCCCTCGCGCGCGATCGGGAAGCTTGCGATCGGCAGATGCGGCGGGAGGTTCGGCTCGCCGATGTAAGGGCGAATCGCCTGCCAGATTTCCTCGGTCACGAACGGCATGAACGGATGCAACAAGCGCAGCATCTGATCGAGCGTGTGCACCAGCACGTAGCGCGCGGCGGCCTGGCGATCGCCGCTCGCCTTCAGCGGCTCCTTCGCCAGCTCGATGTACCAATCGCAGAACTGATGCCAGGCGAAGTCGTACACGACCATCGCGGCGTTGTTGAATTCGTACTTGTCGATGTACTCGGTCACTTCGCGAGTTGTCTGGTTCAGGCGATCGAGAATCCATCTGTCAGCGAGCGACAGCTTCGAGTCATCAACGGTCGGAATCGGCTCGGGCGCGCCTTCGAGATTCATCAGCACGAAGCGGGCGGCGTTCCAGATCTTATTGGCGAAGGCGCGCGAGGCCGCGAAGCGATCGTGCGACAGGATGACGTCGCGGCCCTGCGCCGCCAACTGCGCGAGCGTGAAGCGCAGCGCATCGGCGCCGTACTGCTCCATCAGCTCGAGCGGATCGACGACGTTGCCCTTCGACTTCGTCATCTTCTTGCCGAGCTCGTCGCGCACGAGCGGCGTGATGTACACGTCACGGAACGGTACCTGGTCCGTGAACTCGAGCCCGAACATCATCATGCGCGCGACCCAGAAGAAGATGATGTCGAAGCCCGTCAGCAAGAGGCTCGTTGGATAGTACTTCTGCAGATCGGCGGTATTCTCGGGCCATCCGAGGGTCGAAAAAGGCCACAGGCCCGAACTGAACCACGTATCGAGCACATCCTCGTCCTGCGTGATATCGCTGCCGTCGCATTCCGGGCACGTCGCAGGGCGCTCCAGCGCGACAATCAGATGATTGCATCGCACACAGTGATACGCCGGAATCCGATGGCCCCACCATAGCTGCCGCGATACGCACCAATCGTGGATATTGTCGATCCAGTTGAAGAACGTGTTCTCCCAGAACTTCGGATGAAACGTGGTGTCGCCCTTGCGCACCGCATCACCCGCCCGCCGTGCCATCTCCTGCATCGCCATGAACCACTGCTCTGAGAGCATCGGCTCGACGACGGTATCGCATCGCGAGCAGACGCCGACAGCATGATTGTGCGGCTCGACTTTCTCGAGCAATCCAGCGGCTTCAAGATCTGCGACGATCCGCTTGCGCGCATCTCCGCGCGACAGCCCCTTATACGGGCCGCCGTTCTCGTTCATGTGCGCGCGCTCGTCGAGCACCGAGATTTGTTCCAGATTGTGGCGTTTGCCGATCTCGAAGTCGTTGAGATCATGACCGGGTGTTATCTTGAGCGCGCCGGTGCCGAACTCGCGATCGACGGCGCTGTCCGCGATCACGCTCACGTCGCGGCTCGTTAGCGGCACCCGCACACTCTTGCCGACGGACGCCTGGAAGCGATCGTCTCCGGGATTCACCGCGACCGCAGTGTCGCCGAGAATTGTCTCGGGCCGCGTCGTCGCGACCGTCAGCGAGCCCGAGCCATCGACGAAATTGTAGAGCACGTAGTAAAGCGCGCCCTTGGCATCCTTGTGATCGACTTCAAGATCGGACAGCGCCGTCTCGCATCGGGGACACCAGTTGATAAGCCGCTTGGCGCGATAAATGAGCTTCTTGTTGTAGAGATCGACGAAGACCTTCGTCACGGCCTTCGACAGGCCAGGGTCAAGCGTGAAGCGCTCGCGGCTCCAATCGCAGGACGCGCCGAGGCGGCGGAGCTGATGAAGGATGCGCCCGCCGTACTCATCGCGCCATTGCCATACGCGGTCGAGGAAGACTTCGCGACCGAGCTGATGACGATTCTTGCCTTCCTTGGCGAGCGCCTTCTCGACTGCGTTCTGCGTCGCGATTCCGGCATGATCGGTGCCGGGCAGCCACAGGGTGTTGTACCCCTGCATCCTGCGCGTACGCACGATGATGTCCTGGAGCGACACGTTGAGCGCATGCCCGAGATGGAGCTGACCCGTGATATTCGGCGGCGGAATTACTACCGAGAAGACCGGGCCCTCGCGCGAAGGATCGGCCTTGAAATAGCCAAGGTCGATCCACTTCTGGAACCACTTCTCTTCCGCGGCTTTCGAATCAAATGTCTTGGGAAGTTCCACCGTTGCCGTCCATCTCAAACTCTGCGGTCAAAAAAGGGCGCGAGTGCGCCCACTTGGCAAATCATATTGGCGCGGTAAGCGGCTAACAAGTGTGCCGCCGCAACAGGCAGCAACATCAAAGCCGCCTCCAAATCAAGCTTGTAAATTAACACTGGTTGATAATATCGTGCGCGCGTGTCCGGCCATCTTGGGGAACAACAAGCCGACACAGAGGGGACATGCTGATGACTGGAACGCTAAGGAAGCTGGCGATTGGCGCCGCAGTGGGGACGACAATCCTGGCCGGCGCAATTTCGGGATGCAGTTCGCTCAATCAGAGCCACATCGACTGCAACGTGGTGAGGTTACAGACCGACGCCGGACGCTCTGACGACGAAATCGCCTCGGCGATCGGCGCGAGTGTTTCCGATGTTAAGGCCTGCCATGGCTCCGAGACGTCGGGCAACAAGACCTCCGGCGGCGTTCAGAGCGGAAACTACTAGCAGGCGCGATTCGAACTTGGTGCGAGAGGGGGGACTTGAACCCCCACGAGGTTGCCCTCACAAGGTCCTGAGCCTTGCGCGTCTGCCGTTCCGCCACTCTCGCTCGGGAGCCTAGGATTCTACTGGCACTGAAAAGTAAAGCAAGACGGCCCGGTGCGCCGGGCCAGTCTTGAGCCCTGCCCCGCGCTCTTGGACAATCGGCGGACCATGAACCCGCGCATCACCGGCGCGATCGCGCTGGCGCCCGACCCCAGGCCCGGCTCGCTCGCCCTCGATCTCAGCGCCGGCTACGGCGATTCGACAAAGCTGCTCGAGGAGCGCGGGTGGCGCGTGATCCCGACCGAGTTCCATCCGCGTGGCCCCGGATGGGTCGCGGTCAACCTGAATCATGATCTTCCATTCAAGTCCGAAAGTTTCGATCTGGTCTCGATGCTCGAAGTGATCGAGCATCTGCCGGACATCCCGCACATGATCGACGAGATCGCGCGCGTGCTTAAGCCGGGCGGCACGGCGATCGTCACGACTCCGAACCGGCTCAACGTCGCCTCGCGCGTGCACTACCTGCTTACAGGATACTATCGCGGCCGGCGCGCGCCTCTGCCCTACAAGTATCGCGTCGAGGACGGCCGCAACTGGAACGTGATGGGCCTCAACGATCTACACTGGATCGCATGGGGCAAGGGCCTCCGGATGGACGCCGTCGGCCGCGCCAAGCGCAAGATACGCTCGCGAATCATGATGCCCATGCTGTACCCGTTCATCGCCGGCTACTCGTGGATGGTCTATCGCGGCGCAGCCAAGGACGACGCGCAGTGGGAGATCAACCGGCAGTTACTGAAATTCATGACCAGCCCGAGCCTGCTGCTGGATGAGAACATCATCATGAGATTCCGGAAGTTCGCCGCGACCGAGGCCACAACTTCCTCACTCTCCATGCCCCCTTCGTCCCCTCTCCCTCACCAGGGAGAGGGCTAGGGTGAGGGTATTTTGTTGCTGGCTGCAAAGAGAATCCGGGCGACCCTCACCCGACGCCGCGATACGGCGTCGACCTCTCCCTGGTCAGGGAGACGGGGTTCAGAGCCGCGTTGCTGGTGAAGATTTCGGTTATCATTGCGACGCATATGCGAACGGAGCCGCTCGCGCGGCTCATTCATAGTCTCGCACCGCAAATATCGAGCGGCGAGCGCGAGTTGCTCGTTGCCGAGAATGGCTCCGGTGAGAAGAGCGCGTTGCCCGACGCCGGCATCGCGATCACGCATCTTCACGATTCGCGGCCTGGCAAGTGCCGGATTCAGAATCGCGCGATTGCTGCGGCGCGCGGCGAGATTCTCGTTTTCCTCGACGACGATCTGATCGTCAGCAACGGCTACCTCGATGCGGTCGAGGCCTTTTTCGCGGCGCATCCTGGATACGCGGCGATGGCGGGGCGAGTCTTGCCGGCCGAGGATCCCAGGGCCAAGGCCGGTGCGATGGCCGTGTATCTCGATCTGCCGATCTACGATTACGGCGACGATGTGTGCGATGTGCGCGGCGCGCTAGGCGCGAACATGGCCTTTCGCGCGACGGCGCTTAAGCAGGTCGGTCCCTTCGACGAGCGCCTCGGGCCCGGGGCCTGCGGCCATGAAGAGGAAACCGAGATGTCGGCACGCCTTAGGCACGCCGGATTTCGAATCGGCTACGCGCCCCAGGCTGTCGTCTATCACGAAGTCGATACCGCGCGCGCCGATCGCGCGCGCTTCATCCGTATCGCGCGCGAGCGCGGGCGATGCCGGATGCTGCACGAAAAGCATTCCGCGTTGGACGTGCTGACCAAGTGTGCGGTCGCCTGGATGCGTCTCCTGGTCATTCGCGCTTTCGGAGCCGGCGTCGAGCGCGTTGCGCGGGAGGAGCGGCGCCTCGCCGTGGCGCGCGGGATGTTCGACGGCCTCGGCAGCTAGCGCATCGTCGCGACGATCGCGTTCAGCTCGGCGCCATAGCGCTCCCAGGTAAACTCTGCCGCTGCCGCCCGCGCTTCTTCGCGCAGAGTGGGCGCGGCGTCGAGCAGCATATCGAGCCGCAAGGCGATCTCGCCGGCATCGGTCGGATCCTCGAGACAAAACGGGCGCATTGAAGCGGGCAGGACTTCGCTCGCACCGCAGTAAACGCTCGACATGACCGGCAGCCCCGATGCCATCGCCTCGACAATCACATTGCCGAACGGCTCGAACAGCGAGGGCAGCGCCAGCGCGTCCGCCGCGTGCATCAGGCGCGCTGCGTTCGGTTGCGCTCCGGCAAACACAATTTGTTGATCAATGCGCAACTCGGAGGCGCACTTGCGGTAGCCCGCGATGTCGCGATCGTTCCCGACCACGAGCAGATGCGCCCGGCGCTTGAGGAGCGGCCAAGCTTCGAGCATGAAAGGTAAACCTTTACGCGCGAAGCCGTTGCCGACGAAGATCACGAGCGGAACGTCGCCCGGAATCTTGAATTGCGCGCGCACCGCCGCGCGATCGTCATCCGATGTTGCAGGGCGGAACCTCTCAAGGTCCACGCCATTGAAGAGCGTCAAGATCTTCTGTGGATCGACGGCGAATTCGCGCACGATGTCGTCTTTGACGAGATTCGATACTGCGATCACTTTTCTGAGCGCGGGCGAAGCGAAGCCGCGCCGCTCCACGAGCATCTGCACACGGTGATACGGCCGCATTCGCATCAGTGCAACCGCCATTGCGCTGCGCCATTTGCGCGCGGCGCGCAGGTAGCTGACGTGAGCGTTGCCGCCTGAGCGCAGCAGGTCGGCGCCGATCACGCGCGCGAAACTGAGCAGTAGTTCCGCACCATCGCGCCGCGCGGCCGGCGCGGCGGCATAAGCAAAACGCAGGAGCGAGAGCGCGCGGCCCGGTGCGAAGCCGCCGACGCGCCGAAGCTTCCACTCCGAATTGCCGCCACGCACGTCCTCGGCGAAGATTGTTACGTCATGGCCGCCCGCGCGCAGCCACTCCGCGGTCACGATCAGATCGCGCTCGGTGCCGCCGCCCGCCGGATCGAAGCGGCGCGTGATTAGCGCGATCCGCATCTGCGCTCACTGCACGACGGCGAACCCCGATGCGCTCGCCATGCGAGTATGGTAATTTTTTTCACGGGATGTGAGGTGGGGGATGATCGAGATTCAATGCACCAGTTGCCATACCCGCTACCGTATCGACGAGCGGGTGCTGCCCGACGATACGCCAACGTTCAAGTGTTCGCGATGCGGCCACGTGTTTACCGCCGAGCCGGTGCGCACCCGGCGCCGCAAGAACGAAGCGGCGGCGGAGTCTCCGCCTCCCAGGCAGGAGGAAGCCGCGCCTCCCGAGGAAGAGCGCGAAGAGCCGCTTGAGAAGTTCAAGGCGATGCGCGCGCCCGATCTCCCGCAAGCAGCGCCCCAAGCCGAGCCTGAGCCGCCGCCACCGCCGCAGCCCGAAGCGCCCTCGCCCGCAGTCGCCGCGCTTCAGCCGAATCAGCCCGCAGCGAAGAAACCCGCGCCTGCGAATCCGCCGGAACAAAAAAGGCCCGCGACCGACGAAATCTTCAATCGATCTTTCGCTGAACCGCAACGCCCGGCCGATGCCGGCGAGAATCTGAAATTCGATTTTGGCGACGAGCGCCGCGATCTCGATGAAGAGACCACGCCCGAACTTCCCGAAGAGGACCAACGATGGCAAGTCGGCGATGAGCCCGATGAGGAGGCGCCGCCGATTCGCTCGCGTCCCACGCTCGCAGAGCCTCCGCCGATTTCGCCGCCGCCGCGTCCCGAGCCGCAGCGATTCTACGAACCGATCAGCCCCGCGACTACTCGCGACGCCGCTCCGCAGCGCCCGCCTCTGCCCAACGACGTCGCGTTTATCGAAGACCCCTCGGCGATTCATTCGTCGGCCTGGTTCCTCGGGATGTTCTTCATCGTGGCCGTCGGCTTCTTCGGCGTGACGATGCTGCTCAATGGCGAGCCGGCCGCGAGCGTCAACGCGATAAGCCGCGTCCCGATAATCGGCGAGCATTTCGCGCGCCCGATCACACCCGCGACTCTGGTACGGCTCGGCGACGTGCGCACCGAGTATCGAACCCTCAAAGGCGGCACGTCGGCGCTGGTCGTGACCGGCAATGCCGAGAATGTCGGAGGCGCGGCGCTGCAGGCGATTCAAATCGAAGTGCTGTTGTTGAATGGCTCGCAACAGGCCGTGGCACGCGCGCAGACCTATTGCGGCAATACACTGCCGGCCGGGATGTTCGAGCAGATGACGCCGCGCGAGTTGGAGTTCTCGCTCGCGCTGCGACCGCCCCACAACTTCGCGCTCGAACCTTCGCAGGCGACTCCCTTCATGCTGGTGTTTCTCGATCCACCACAGGCCAGCTCGCTTCGTATCGCGGTGACCCAGGCTGATCCGCCAGGCACGCCGCCCGGAGCGCACGGCTAGGACTATTCTTTCTCGCGGGCGACGAGCTCGGCGTACTCTTCGTTGTCCATCAGATCTTCGAGGTCGGCCGGGTCGCTCATCTTCACCTTGATGAGCCATCCGTCGCCATAGGGATCTTCGTTAACGACCTCGGGGCTCTCAGGCAGGTCCTCATTGACTTCGATTACGGTACCGCTGACGGGCGCATAGATGTCGGACACCGCCTTGACCGATTCGATTACGCCGAACGGATCGTCCTTGCTGATTTTGTCTCCCACCGCAGGCAATTCAATGTAAACGATCTCGCCCAGCTGATCCTGCGCGTGATCGGTAATTCCAACCGTCGCGACCGACTCCTCGGTCGACACCCATTCGTGCTCCTTCGAGTACTTGAGCCCCTGTGGGATTTCCATGAGTCCTCCACATCGTGCGTCACTTCTGTCGCGCTCGGATTCGCGGCGAACAACGACGCCTCGACTTTCATGAAGCGCGGTGACCATTGTCTTGTCAAGTTCCGATTAGACACTGCAAGTGAGATTCACCTCGCGCGCGGACTTGACTGTCCTCGCTTGATAACATTATGCGCGAGGTGAAAATGATCGCGCGCCTTGCGGTCCGATGTCAGGGGAGGAATGTAGATGATCGTTGGGGTCCCGACCGAAATAAAATCCGACGAGCGGCGCGTGTCGCTCACACCTGCGGGAGCAGCGGCCTTCATCGCTCATCGTCATTCCGTGGTCGTGCAGGCTGGCGCTGGCTCTGGAAGCGGCTTTGCGGACTCCGAGTATCGCGAGGCGGGCGCGCAGATTGTGCGCAGCGCGGCCGATGTATGGAAGCGCGCCGAGCTTATCCTCAAGGTCAAGGAGCCTCAGCCGCCCGAGTTCGCGCTGATGCGTCCCGGACTCGCCTTGTTTACATACCTGCATCTGGCTGCTGATCGCAGACTCGTGCGCGAGCTGTTGCATCGCAAGATCACGGCCCTCGGGTACGAAACGATCCAACTGCCCGATCTGAGTCTGCCGCTGCTTGCGCCGATGAGCGAAGTTGCGGGACGGCTCGCGATCCAGGCCGGCGCATGGTGTCTGCAGGCGCGCGGCGGCGGGCGCGGTGTGCTCCTCAGCGGCGCCTCAGGCGTGCGGCCGGCCCGCATCGCCGTACTCGGCGGCGGTATCGCGGGAGCCAACGCGGCGCGCGTCGCAGCCGGTGTCGGAGCGCACGTCACGATCATGGATATCGATCCAACGCGCCTGCGCTACCTGAGCGACATGCTCGGCTCCGCGGTCACTACCGTGATGTCCAATCGCGTGACGGTCGAAGAAGAGGTCAGTCAGTCGGACCTGGTGATTGGCGCGGTGCTCGTCCCAGGCGCGCGCGCCCCGCGGCTCATCCCGGCCAAGCTCGTGGAGCGAATGCTTCCCGGATCGGCGCTGGTCGATCTCTCGATCGACCAGGGCGGCGTCGCTGAGACATCGAAACCGACCACGCACGCGCGCCCGACCTTCGTGCGCTCGGGAGTCGTGCACTATTGCGTCACGAACATGCCCGCGATGGTGCCGCATACTTCCACTTATGCGCTCACCAACGCGACGCTGTCCTACGCACTGGATATCGCGGACCACGGCATACTCGAAGCCGGCAGACTCAACAGCGCCATCAGGCTTGGGCTCAACACCTACGACGGCAAGATCGTGCATCATGCGGTGGCCGAGGCGATGCGCACGAAGCCGCACTCGCCGTGGGGTTCGTACTCGGCTCAGCGTCCATCGAGTAGTTAGTAGATACCCTGGGAGCCTGTGCTGTAGCGCTGCGAACTCGATTTCAACTGGCCGTAGGTGCCGGTCTCGAAGCGCTTCACGTTCTTATCCAGGCTGAGCTTGCCGTGGAGATCGTTGACCGCCTCCTGCACACCCTCCTGCGCGATCTCATGCGCGCGGACCCATCGCCCTGAGCGCTGCACGAAGTTGGCAAAGTCGAACATGTTCTCCGAGAGCGCCTGTTGGGTCTTGATGAACGTCGCGGTCCACACGACCTGACCACTCTTCATATCGACGAACTTGAGATTGAAGTTCACCGAGGCGGGACTCGACGCCGCGTAATCCGCGCCGACGCGCTCGGTGTATCGCGATAGGGTTCCGTAGAGCACGCCGTCAGCCGCGATGTCGTGGCCGAGCTTGAGCGCGTTCTCGTCGTCGTTGGCTGGAGTCGAAGGCGGCAGCTTCTGCATCGCCGTCATCACGTCGTCCTGCGGAATCACTTCCCATCCACCGGCAATCGCGGCCTGGCTGTAAAGCTCGGCGGAGACCGCCTCGGCGCCGCCAGCGGCGACGCCCTCGGTCTGATCGGGAGCCGCATCGATCAGCGGCATCACCGCGATCCGATCGATCTGGAGCGTCTTGATACTGCGCACCGCGTGACTGTTGAGGTTGTTGTGCAGCTTGATATTGCCGACGGTGTCGCCGACAGTCTTCGCGGCCTGCGCCGCCATGATCGCGCATCCCGCGGTGCCGATCGCCAGAAAGATCGCCAATGCAGCCAGCGCCGCGCGGGGAGCCCTCATAGCGCCACCTTAATCGATAGCTCCTTGAGCTGGCGAGGATCGACTTCCGATGGCGCGCCGCTCATCGGGTCGACGCCCTTGCCGGTTTTCGGAAACGCCAGCACGTCGCGCAACGAATCCGTTCCGCACAGCATCATGCACAGCCGCTCGACGCCGAAGGCGCATCCGCCGTGCGGCGGCGCGCCCGAGCCCAGGGCCTCGAGCAGAAAGCCGAAGCGATTCACCGCGTCTTCGCGCGTGAGACCCAGCAGCTCGAGCGCCTTGAGCTGCAGCTCGCGGCTATGAATACGAATAGAGCCGCCGCCCATCTCCTCGCCGTTGAGCACCATGTCGTAGGCGAGCGCGCGCGCTTTGAGCGGCTCGCCGTCAAGCATCAGCAAATCCTCGGGATGCGGGGCCGTAAACGGATGGTTCACCGACACCATCCGCTTGTCTTCTTCGCTGTAATCGAAGAGCGGGAAATCGACGATCCACAGGAACTTATGATCCTTCGACTCGCGCATCCCGAATTTGGCGCCGAGCTGAAGGCGGATATCGCCGAGGATCGGCCGCACCTTGCCCGGACTGCCAGCGGCCATCAGCATCGTGTCGCCGGTCTTGAGATTGGCCGCCGCAGTCGCCCGGCCCTTTTCGTTGTCGTTCAGATACTTCGCGATCGGCCCCTGCCATCCGGCGTCGCCGATCTTCACCCACGCAAGGCCCGTCGCGTAGCGCGTCTTGACGCCTTTAACGAGCTCATCGAGCTCGCGACGGGTGAGCTGGTTCGCGGCGGGAACGTTGATCGAGTAGACACTGCCGCCCTTTGCGAGCACCTCGGCGAAAACCTTGAACTCGGTTCCAGCAAACGCGGTTGACAGATTCACCAACTCGAGGCCGAAGCGCATGTCAGGCTTGTCGATACCGAACCGCTCCATCGCCTCCTGGTACGTCATGCGCAGGAAAGGCGCGCGCACATCGATGTCGAGCACGCGGGCGAAGGCCGCCGCGATCATGCCCTCGGCGACGCTCTGCACATCCTCGGGCCGCGGGCAGGTCATCTCGAGATCGATCTGCGTAAACTCCGGCTGGCGATTCGCGCGCAAGTCCTCGTCCCGGAAGCATCGCGCAACCTGGTAATAGCGGTCGAAGCCACCGATCATCAGGATCTGCTTCAAGAGCTGGGGCGATTGCGGCAGCGCGTAGAACTTGCCGGGGTTGACGCGGCTCGGCACCAGATAGTCGCGCGCGCCTTCCGGCGTCGATTTGAACAGGATCGGCGTCTCGACCTCGATAAAGCCCTGCATGTCGAGATAGTCGCGAATCGCTTTGACGGCCTGATGCCGCGCGCGCAGGTTGTACTGCATCGCGGGCCGTCGCAGGTCGAGATAGCGATACTTGAGGCGCGTCTCTTCGGCGGCGCCTTCGCCGTCGGCAATTGAAAATGGAGGCGGCGTCGAGACGTTAAGAATCTCGAACTCGCTCACGACGATTTCGACTTCGCCAGTCGGAAGCTCGGCGTTGACCGCACCCTCGGCGCGGCGAACGACCTTGCCGCGCGCCGCTACGTAGTATTCGCTGCGCGCGTCGCCAGCGGCGTCGTGCGCGGTCGAATTGATTTCGGGATTGAGAACGAGCTGCACGAGTCCGTCGCGGTCGCGCAGGTCGATGAAGATAACGCCGCCGTGATCGCGGCGTGTCTGGACCCATCCCCAGAGCGCGACCTCGCGCCCGGCGTCGGTGGCGCGCAGTGCGCCGCAATAATCGGTGCGCTGCCACGGTGGCAGCGGAGAATAGATTTCGCTTTTGGCCATCACACGTCCCGCGTCGAAGGATACCTGTGCCTCGACGCGTAAGAAATAGTCAGTTCTTCGCCTCCGCGATTGCGCCCGCGAGGTCGGTCAAGGCAACTTCACGTTGCGCGCTTTGAGCAAGATCGCGAAGTTGGACCACGCCGCGCGCAAGCTCGTTTTCGCCGATTATCACGGCAAATCGTGCGCCGATTTTGTTGGCGCGGCCGAGAAGAGCTTTGAGCTTGCGATCCGGCGAGAGCAATTCGGTCGAAAGACCAGCCGCACGAAGCTCGCGCACGAGAATTGAGGCTCTCAGCACCGCCTGCTCGCCCATCGCGATTACCGCGGCGTCCGCCTTGCCATCGCTCACGACGCCCGCGGCTTGCAGCGCGATCGCGACGCGCTCGAGGCCGATTGCGAAGCCGATTCCAGGCACCGCAGCGCCGCCCATCGTTTCGATAAGGCCATCGTAGCGCCCACCCGCGAGAATAGTGCTCTGCGAGCCGAGGCCCTCGGCCATCACCTCGAACGCGGTGCGCGTGTAGTAGTCGAGTCCACGCACGAGGCGCGGATTCACGTGATGTTCGATGCCGGCGCCGCTCAGGATCTCCCGCACGGTTGCGAAATGCTTGCGACAATCGTCGCATAAATAGTCGAGGCTGTTGGGCGCCGTCTCCGCGAGCTTCGCGTCGATCTTGCAGTCGAGCAGGCGCAGCGGATTGCGATCGATTCGGTTGTGACAATCCTCACAGAGTTCGTTCCAATGCTCGCGGCCCCACTTTACAAGCGCCTCGCGAAAGGCGGGACGGCACACGAGGTCGCCGATGGAATTGATCTCCATCCGCACGTTCAATCCGAGCGCGCGGCGGTAATCATCCACCATGATGAGCAACTCGGCATCGCAGGCGGCATCGGCACGGCCGAAGACCTCGACGCCGAACTGGTAGAACTGACGATAGCGGCCCTTCTGTGGACGCTCACGCCGGAACATCGGACCGGAGTAGAAAAAGCGCTGCTCGGGATCGCTGCGATCAAGCCCCGCCTCGACGTAGGCGCGGACCACGCCGGGAGTTCCTTCAGGACGAATCGCCACGACGGTCTCGGCCTCATCGCGATCGTGGAAGGTGTACATCTGCTTCTCGACGATGTCGGAAGTTTCACCAGTCGAGCGCTGGTAGAGCTGGATTCGCTCCAGCGCCGGAATGCGAATCTCGCCGAAGCCATAGCGGCCCATCAGGGCACGCGCGGCGTCCTCGGCCATCATCATCGCGCGCGAGGTCGCGCCGAGATTGTCCTGGAATCCTCTGAGTCGCGTCAGTTCCACGACAGCCTCGCTTCGGAGGCCACACTGAATCCCTCTCCCGTTATTTCACGGGAGAGGAGGCGTCGCGCGCCAAGCGCGCGACGCAGGTGAGGGTGCTGGATCGCACGCGGGGTCACGAACATTGAAGTCCCGAAGTTCCTGGTCAGCATTCGTTGCGTCTCAACATTCAGAACCCTCACCTGCCTGACGCGCTTTGCGCGCCAGGCACCCGCTCCCGTGACTTAACGGGAGAGGGATTTGAAGAAGCGCCGCGCATTAGGTCTCGAAGCGGGCGGTAGCCGATCAATTCGATGCCTTCGTCGCCGACAAGCCGCCTGGCGCCATCGCTGGTGAAGAACCGAAAGTCAGCTTCGCGCTGCTCGGGGTCGTGGGCGCACGCGCGCAGTTCTTCGCGCGCGTATGCGGGATGACAAAGGATTTCGGTCGCACCGGGACGAAGGCTGCGAATCAGGCTCGTCCAATACTTGCTCGTATCTTCAGGTGAACTCGGCCCCTCGAAGAAAAGGTGATCGGGGTGCACAATTCCGTCGCGCTCGATCTGTTCGACGATCGAATGAAATCCCATAGTCTCGAGCCGGCTTCGCCCCGCGAGCCGGATCGGCAATCGATAGTCGCGCGCGAGTCGCAGGTAGAGTTCGTGGTAGTCGGCGCGAAAATGCAACGGTCCCATGTGCGAGTCGAGGTGTGTCACGTCGATACCGGCAAGGAGAGCCTTCTCGATCTGCGCGCGGAGCTCGCGCTCGGCTTCATCGAGATGGTCACGCTCGAAGACTTTCGGCACATCGGGCCAAAGATAGCCGCCTTCATCGATGAGCGAAGGCACCGCACGCGCGCCGAGCACGGGGCCCCATTTGTAGCGGGACCATTCGCTGTTCAGCGTCAGATGCACTCCGAGGTCGGCATCGGGATGGCTGCGCGCGAAATCGGCCGCCTCTTCGAACCATGGGCACGTCACCAGAATCGATGACGAGGTGAACAGCCCGTGCGTCAACCCTTCGATCGTGGCCTGATTCGCGTCGTGACACATGCCGAAGTCGTCGGCATTGACGATCAGCACGCGCGCGTCCTTCGAATAGCCGAGCCGCTCAGATGTCGAAGCCTCAGTCATCGAATGATCAAATCTATTTGTCCGCCGGGATAAGAAAAAGGGCCGCCTTTCGGGCGGCCCTTTTCTGTGCCGTTAAAGGCCTTGAAATTACACCGTCAGGATATGGATGGTGCAGGCGGAGCCGAGGCCGATAACGTGAGCCTGGCCGGCCTTCGCGTTGGGGACCTGACGGTCCTTCGCGCGCTCATCCTGGGTGAGGTGCCACACAACTTCGCAGATATTCGCAACGCCGGTCGCGCCGAGAGGATGGCCCTTGGAGAGCAATCCGCCCGATACGTTGACGGGAGAGAAGCCGCCGAGATCGGGATGACATCCGCCCTTCTTGTCGATAAACGCGCCAGCCTCGCCATCGCCGCAGAGGCCGAGGTTCTCGTAGTGCACGAGCTCCGCGGTCGCAAAGCAGTCGTGCAGCTCCGTCAGCGCGATGTCCTTGGGTCCGAGGCCCGCCTTCTCGTAGGCCTGCTTGGAGGCGCGGCGGGTCAGAGTGCTGACGTCGGGCAGCGTGAGGTCGCGATCGGTGTACGGATCGGAAGTGAGGATCGAGGCCGCGACCTTGGCGCGCTTGCGGCCACCGGCGAGCTGCTTCAGCTTATCCTCGGAAACGAGGATCGCAGCGGCAGCGCCGTCTCCAGTCGGGCAACACATATAGAGAGTGTTGGGGAACGCGACCATGCGGGCGTTCATCACGTCTTCGAGCGTCACTTCGTTGCGATACTGCGAGAAAGGGTTCTTCGTCGCATGCTTGTGCGACTTCACCGAGATCTTGCCGAAGTGCTCAGGAGTCGTGCCGTACTTGCGCATATGCTCGATACCGGCCTGGCCGAACACCGCGGGCATGATGCCTGAGCCGACGCGTCCTTCCGTGCTGTATGCGGGATCGCCGCCACCGGCGCCGCCGAGCAGACCCTGCTTGCCCATCTGCTCAACGCCGACCGCCATCGACACGTCGTACATCCCCGACGCAACAGCGAGATATGCCTCGCGGAACGCGGTCGAGCCGGTCGCGCACGCATTCGACACATTGATAACGGGAATGCCAGTCTGGCCGATCTGCTGCAGGATACGCTGACCGACCATCGCATTGGACTGGTAGAGGTTGCCGCAGGCGAACATCTCGACGTCTTTGATCGAGACGCCGGCATCCTTCATCGCGATTAGTGCTGCTTCGCCGCCGAGCTCGGGAACGGTCTTCTCCGGATAGCGGCCGAACTTGATCATCCCGGTGCCGAGAACATAAACGTTTCTCATTTGAATCCTCCTGGCGGCCCGGCGCTAAGCGGGGTCCGTCGTAAATTCAGGGGCGCGTGTCAGTGCGGCGCCTCAGTTCTTACTTGGCTTGTATGCGAACGCGATAACGTCGTGACCTTCGCGATCCTTGGAGGTCACATGCGTCACCATCTCAACCGGGAGATCGAAATACTTCTTGGGTTCCTTCTGAACCGCTTCAGCATCGACATCCACCAGATTGGCGCGCACGCTCACGCCTTCGGGTAGATCCACTATAGCAGTAACGAAGGGGGTTTTGATGCCGGGATAGGACTGATGCACGACGGAGAAAACGTAAACCTTGCCCTTGTCGGACAGCGATACTTCGCCGAGCTTTTCCCTGGTCGAGCCGCACTTTGAGCATGCGACGCGCTTGGGATCGAGAAAATACGATCCGCAATTCGAGCATTTGAGCGCAACCAGATGGGGCTTGGGATCAAGTTTCAAGAACGGGACAATCGGACGAGGTCCCGTATCGGTAGCAGCCTGGGCTTGTTCAGCCATTACACTTCCTCCGCGCGATGATGGGTCGAAACGGCTAACGCCGCCTGACGGCGGCGTTGTCTTTCCGGATTTACGTTGCGGAGTTTCCCACAGCGTCTAAAACCCGTCAACCCTAACGCCTGTCAGGATGAACTAGTCTGACGATCCATCAATAGCATCTCCCGCGCGGGTGGAGCCGAAGGCGCAAGCCGCCACACCGGGAGAGGCCACGGACCGATGAATCGGTCCGTGGGTGAGGGCGAAGAGCCCACCAACGTTCGCTGTAGGGGCGCCTTCACCCGCCGCGAGGTTCACCGGGTGAACCCCGCGTCGGCCTCTCCCGATGTGCGGCTGCAGCCCAGGGCCTCACTCCGCGTACGTCATCTCGCGCCGAAGCCGACGAGCATCCAATAGTCGTATCGAATCCGTCTGCGGATTCTTCAGAATGTTCATATGTTCCCCCAGAAAGGGTTTTCTCTCGCTTCGCCAAATGGCCAACACTCAATACGAGCCACCGAAACTCGTCAGGATGAACTCCTCCATCGACCCCGGCGCGCGATGGGCGGGGCGCAGGATGTCGGTGTGCGGCGTGACCATCGGCTCGCCCCACGAGGTCGAGATCGCGAGCCGATTCGCCGAGGCGTCGGCCATCACGGCGCCGTCGAGGTCGGTGCGCATCACGGTCGAGCCGAACATCTCGTAGCGATCGATCACCGCCGGGGCCGGGAAATGGAAGCGGTTCATGTAGCCGGTCGAGATCACAGCGAATTGCGGCGCGACCGCCTCGATAAACGCCTGCGATGACGATGTCGAGGAGCCATGATGCGGCACTTTGAGGACCGTCGCGCGTAGGTCGCTGTGCTCCTGCATGATCGCGCGCTCGGCGGGCGCCTCGATATCGCCGGTGAACAGGAACGAGTTATCGCCGAGACTCAGCCGCAAGACCATCGAGGCGTTGTTGTGCGAAGGATCGTCGCTATCGGCCGTGCGCCCGAGCGACTCGATCCAGACGCCGCCGATCGGCTCGTTCGGCGTGTCGGCTTTGATCACCTTGGTTGGCACGTGGAGCGCGTGCAGCTCGTCAAGAAGTTGCGCGTAACTGCGATCGTCGCTGCCGGAAGCCGACGTCCAGAATTCGCCCGGATGGAAATTTGCCGCGACATAGCCGAAGCCGCCAAAGTGATCCTGATCGGGATGGCTCAGCGCCATGTAGTCGACGGTCATTATCTTGAGCGACCACAGGTAGCGCGCGATCAACCGCTCGCCCGCATCGAAGCCCGGGTACGCGCCGCCCGCGTCGATTAACATCACGCGCGAGCCGGGAAAGCGCACGACGGCCGAGTCGCCCTCGCCTACCGCTAGAAACGTCACGCGCAAATCGCGTGAGAAATAACGGTCATTGATCCACCACGCCGCGTCAGCGATGACCGCAATGGCAAGAACAATCGCGATACCGATGTGAGCAATCGCCATCTTTCGCGATCGAAGATTCCGCGCCGGTTGCGCCGCGCGTGGCGCCAGCAGCCATGCGAGAAGGACGGAATACGCGAGCGCGACTTCAAGAATCGTCGGCGTGAAGATCGGCATCCAGGCACCCGGCAGATTCGCGAACCATTGCGCAAGAGCGTTGCTGATCGCGAGCGCGTAGCCACCCAGATGCAGAATGATTTGCGCCGCCGGCTCGCAGATAAAGCTCAGCGCCGCGGCGAAGAGGCCCGCAATCGTCGCGAAGAATCCCATGATCGGGACGACGATGGCGTTGGCGGCGATGCCAATAAATGAAACCTGGTTGAAGCTATAGGCGGTCAGCGGCGCGGTCGCGAGCATCGCCCAGAACGACACGGCCAGGTAGCCGCCAATGATCTCGATCCACCACCATCCGCGCGCGGGCTTTTCGCCAGGCAGACGTCCGAGCCTCTTGCGCGTTTCAGTCCATGCGACGAAGCGCTGCATGCCGAGCAGGATCGCGATCACCGACGCGAACGAGAGCTGGAAGCCGATGTCGGCCGAGGAACCGGGTATCGCGAAGCAAATCACGATCGCGGCCAGCGCCAGGCTCGCGATCGCCTCGCGCGCGCGATCGATTACGATCGCCAGCATGTACGCCAGCACCATCACCAGCGCGCGCGTCGTCGAGACGTGATGCCCCGCGATCGTCGCATATGCGGTCACGGCGAGCGCGGCGCCAATCGCGGCGGCCTTGTTGGCATAGCCGCGGCTCGCGAGGCCTGGCGCGACCATCATCAGGCCGAGGCGGCCGATCGCGAACGCGACGGCGGCGACCATGCTGAGATGCAATCCCGAGATCACCAGCAGATGCGCCATCCCGGTATGCGCGAATTTCTGGCGCAGGCCTTCGGTGATTCCGCCGCGGTCACCGATCACCAGTGCGCGCATCTCGGCCGCCTCGGGTTGTTCAAGGTTGCGATCAATGAACACGCCGATTTGCCGCCTTATCGATTCGATCCGCGAACCCGGAAATGACCGATGATGGCTGAGAATCTCGAAGGCTGGCGTGCCGAGCGCCGTGCGCGCCGCGGTCATCGTAGCGTCGACGCCCGAACGCGCCATGAATCCTTCGTAGTCGAACTCTCCCGGGTCGCCGAAGTTGCGCGGAAAGCGCAGCCGCGCTGTCAGCCGAATCTCGTCGCCGATCTCGAACGCGGCAGGGTCGAACTCGGCGATACGTACCGTCCCCGACGATGGCTCCAGATCCTGTCGCGCGAGGCCCGCCCGCTCGACCTCGACGTAGAGCCGCTCGCGGCCGGGCATATCCTCAGGCTCGCGCACGACGCGGCCTTCAATTGTGACTTCGGCATGGTCGGGAAAATCGCGAATTGCGCCTGGAACGACGCCCGGTGCAAGGACGCCCTCAACCGCGACCGACGCCGCGCACGCGATCGCAAGGCATGCCGCCGCAAGCCCGAGGCGCGGCCGCCGCGCGAGCATCGCGACGAGCATCGCGAACGCGAGCGCGACACTCGTCCAGAGCGGCGCATAGAGGTGAAAATTACCGGCGGCGTCGCCCGCGACGATCGCAATCGCGACCGCATAGATTGGTGCGATTCGGATTTTTCCCGGCGTCGTGCGGGCGCGGACCGGAGCCCGCCCCAACCCCTGAAAGGCGGGTTTCCGGTCCGTTGCGGGATGCCCAAGACGGGCAGGATGAGGCGCGGCGGCGATGGTATAGCTCCCCTTTGCCTACCAAAGCTATCAATAGACGCATATCACCGCGTCTTTTATATGGCTAGTTCTGCGGAGGTGGCTCGGGATCGGCCTTTTCTTCGGCAGCCGCTTCGGCGGGAGGTTCGACCACCGCGACCGGTGCGTCATCGGCGGCGGTGAGGGTTTCTTCGGCGCGCTCCTCGCTGTCGAGCAGCGCCGACATTTCGTCGAGATGCCGTCGAATCAGTGCCGCGAGATCGGCATTGACGCCCTTCACCGCGGCGATCTCGTCGGTGGTCGCCTCGCGAATTCGCTTGAGGCTCCCGAAATGCCGCAGCAGCGCGCGTCGCCGCACCGGGCCGATCCCCTCGATATCGTCGATGACAGATCGCAGGCGCGCGCGGCGGCGCAACTCGCGGTTGTAGGTGATCGCAAACCGATGCGCCTCGTCGCGCACGCGGACGAGCAGGAAGAGCGCCGTCGAGTTCTTCGGCAGCACGATCGGGTCCTTGCGATTCGGCAGGAAGACCCGCTCGTCAGACTTGGCAACTTCCTTCTCATGCCGGTAATTAAGCACGTGCTGCTTGGCGAGTGACACGCAGTCAATTTGCTCGAGCAGGTTCGATTCGCGCAGCACCTGGAGCGCGACATTGAGCTGCCCCTTGCCGCCGTCAATCACCCACAGGTCGGGATAGAGGTTCTCACGCATCGCGCGCTCGACGCGGCGCTTGAGCACCTCGTACATGCTGGCGAAATCGTCCTGGCCCTCGAAGCTGCGGATCCGGTAGCGGCGATAGAGATCTTTGCGCGGCTCGCCTTCGTCGAACGTGACCTGCGACGCGACGACCATCGAGCCCTGCAGATTGGAAATGTCGTAGCATTCGATGCGCTTGGGGGTGTTGCGCAGATGAAGCTTGGTGCGCAGCTCGTCGAGCATCTTCTCGCGCGTCTGCTCGTTGTCGCGGCGCGAGGCGAAGCTCTGGCGCGCATTGTCCTGCGCCATCTCGAGCAGGCGCAGCTTCTCGCCGCGCTGCGGCACGAGAAACTCGACTTTTTTGCCGCGCTTATCGGTGAGCAGCTCGGCGCGCGCGTCGAAGTCTTCGAGTACAACCGGCAGCACGACCTCGTCAGGGATATTGCGCGCGCCCGAATAATATTGCGTGAGCAGATCGGCGAGCACGTCTTCATCGGCGAACTCGAGGTCCTGGAAACTCCATCCTTGCGTGCTGGTGAGTTTGCCGCCGCGCACGATGAGCACGATCGCCTCGATATACCCGCCCTCGCGATACAGCCCGAAGACATCCTGGTCGATTCCCCAGTGATGCAGCACGGTCTGCTTCTCAACGGTCTTCTCGATCGCGCGCACGCGATCGCGCACTCGGGCCGCTTCCTCGAATTCGAGCCGCTCGGCGAAACCCTTCATCTGGTCGCGCATCTCACGCAACAGCTCGAGGTTTTTTCCCTGCAAGAGCATCTCGGCCGCGTGTAACTGCTTGTCATACTCGGCGCGATCGACGGGCAGACAGCATGGCCCGAGGCATCGCTTGATCTGATACTCGAGGCACGGGCGCGAGCGATTACGAAACACCGCGTCATTGCAGGTGCGGAGCGGAAAGACCTTGCGGATTACGTCGATCGTCTCGCGCAGCCCGTCAGCCGATCCGAACGGGCCGAAATAGCGGCCGCCGTCCTTGACGATCTTGCGCGTGACCGTGATTCGCGGCCATGCGTGATTCGTAATCTTCGCGCTGAGATACGACTTGTCGTCTTTAAGCCGGATGTTGTAGCGCGGCTTGTATTGCTTGATCAGATTGTTTTCGAGGATGAGCGCCTCTTTCTCACTCGTGGTGACGATGGTGTCGAAGTCGCGCACCTTCCTCATCAGGAAACGCATCTGGAAGCGGCCGTCGCCATCGTCGCTGCGAAAGTATGCGCGCACGCGCGAGCGCAGCGACTTGGCCTTGCCGACATAGAGCACCTTGCCCGCGCGGTCGCGCAGCAGGTACACGCCCGGCTCGGGCGACGAAAGACCGAGCTTGCGTTCGATCTCCGAATCGTCGAGCTCCGCGGATACAGCCTGGCCTTCCGCTCTCGCCGGCTGCGCGGCAGGAGCGTCGGGATATTCGACGAGCGAGGCGTAGCGCTTGCCGATTCGTTCGCTCGGATTCGGGGGCGCCTTCTCTTCTTCTGAGGACATTATTCGAGCGTCGACTATATCAGGACGTGGACCGCGAGACTGCGATCGCTACCAGTTTCAGGGTTCATCCTGCTACTAAGGCGATACAAGCGAGGTGCACCATCATGGGCAAACTTGACGGCAAAGTGGCAGTGATTACCGGCGCGGCGAGCGGCATGGGGCGCGCAACCGCGATTCGATTCGCCAAAGAAGGCGCCGCGGTCGTGCTGACCGATCTGAATAGCCAGGGCGGCGAGACTGCAGTAGCAGAATGCGCGGCGGCGGGCGGCAAGGCGGTCTTCCAGCGCACCGACGTTTCGAGCGAGGCCGACATCAAGGCCGCGATCGAGCGCGCGGTGAAGGAATTTGGCCGGCTCGATATCACGTTCAATAACGCTGGCGTCGGCGGCGCGACGGGACCGATCGAAAAAGTCACGGCGGAAGACTTCGATCGCACCATCGGCATCTTGCTGCGCGGCGTGTTCCTCGGCATGAAGTATTCGATTCCCGAGATGCGCAAGGCCGGCGGCGGCTCGATTATCTCGACCTCGTCGGTCGCAGGCCTGACTCCCGCCGGATATCTCTCGACCTACAGCGCAGCCAAGGCGGCGGTGATCAACCTGACGCAGGCGGTCGCGATCGAAGTCGGTCACGACAGGATCCGCGTCAACTGCATCTGCCCGGGCGGCGTCAATACACCGCTGGTTTACAAGGGTATGCCCGGAGGTCAGGAAGGAGCGGAGAAGAGCATGGCCCGCATGCAACCGATTCCGCGCGCCGGCCGTCCCGACGACATCGCCAACATGGCGCTGTTTCTCGCCAGCGACGAGGCGGAGTGGATCACCGGCACCGCGATGGTGGTAGACGGCGGCATGGCGACCGGCAACCAGCGCTTCCGGCTGCGGAATATGGAGAACGCTGGCTTCTCGGGCCCGTCATTTACGCGAAAAGATTAAGAGCAGAAAGATCACCACGAAGCCGCAAAGGGCACAAAATAAAAAGGTTTTTCTTACTGCGCTTCGTGCCTTTGTGGTGATCTTTTTCCGGGTGCCCGTTAGCCGCTTATGCCGAGGCGATTCGCGATTAGTGTGTAGAACTCGGCCCAGTTGCGGAGGGTGCCTAGATTCGCCGCCGTGGCTGCTTCGTTTCTTTGCAGGTGGTCCCAGATGATCAGGCGATCGAGCAGCATGTAGAGCGGGAAGCGGGCGGCGAATCCTGGCCGCGCCGGTTTCAGGCGCAGATATGTCGTGAGGAATTCGCGGGCGAGGCGCGGGTCTTCGTCGAAGTACTCAGCGCTGACTCTCGCGAGATCGGTCTCGCCGTCTCCGAAATAGCATCCCATGAAGTCGAAGAGACCTGTCACCTTCCATCCCGAGGGCGTGCGGCTCAGGACCGCGTTGCCCTCCTTGTAGTCCTCCATGGTGAAGCACGGCGCGAATGGCTCCACGAGCGCCGCATCGGCGTTGTCGATTAGCGATTCGACCCATTCAACATCCGCTGTAGTCGTACGATCGTTCGCGCCGCGCGCCCGATCGAGGATACATCTGACCCGCGCGATGACGAGCTCGCGATGTGTCGGTGAATCGGCGACCTCGCCGTAGCCATTGTTGAAAGGCCACGCGGCGTGATCGCTGATCGGCACCGGCCGCACGAGGTCGCGATCAGGATCGTAGCGCGAGCAATGAGGCATCGTGAGCGATTGCATCGCGACGAGGTTCTGCGCCATCGCCCGTGCAATTGCGATCAGGTCGGCAGGCGCGAGGTCCCGCCGCAGTTCGCGATCGGTGACCTGCAATCCCGGCATCCGCGGCATGATCACGAAGGCCCACTGAAAAATATCGCACGAAGCGTCAATCGAGTATGGCCATGGAACGGGAACGCTCGTGCGCTCATGGAGCAGCTTGGTGAAGAAACGCTCGGTCGGGAATTGCCATGGAACAAGAGGCGCACCCCTGAAAACGAATTCGCCGGCATCGGTCGTGACGAAGATGTTCTGGCCGAAGAGGCCGTATGGTACGGGCGCCACCGCGCGCACCGCGCCGAGATCGAGTCGCGCGAAGGCGCGACTCAGTTGCTCATGGCTAACGGGGCCGAGCCGTTCGGACTTCTCGTAAATCTGGGGCGCCATCGCATGTCGCTCATGCTGCTGGACTGCGATTTTTCTGACTGCTCAGCGCGTCAGCGAGCTTGCGCGGCAGAAAACTGCGCAGGTAGGCGAGATACGGTTTCAGATGATCGGGCTCCGCACGCATCGCGTCGCGCAACATGCGCCGCGCCGCCGCCTGATCACCGCCAGCGAGCGCGCTCAAGCCTTGGCGCCGGAGCCGATTCGACGCATAGCGCCGATACTGCGGCGAGTTCATGAACATCGGCATCAGCTTGAAGGTCTCGCGGTCGAGCGATTCCATCGGCTTGCGATAGGCGCGAATCCACGGCAGCGACGGCACCGGCTTGCCGAGGCCGAACCAGCTCCGTTCCTTATGCGGGCGAACGCCCTCGAAGTCCTCACCCAGCAGCTGATAGCCATGATAGAGCTCGGCGAACTCGCAAGTCAGGCGCACGCCGTGGACGTCGTAATCGTCGATCACGAGCAGACCGCCGGGCTTCAACAGCCGATCGCAATAAAAGAACTCGACGAATGCGGCCTGGAATTCATGGTCGGCGTCGATATATGCAAAGTCGAAGGTCCGGCCCTCGGCGAGGAGCCGCGGCAGCACGAGCTCGGAGGGCTGCTCGTGGAACTCGATCATCGCGCCCTCGCCTGCATCTTTGACAACGCGCACTCCGGCGTTGTGAAAGTGAGAGAACTGCCACGGATCCATCACCACGTGCGCACGCGGTTCCGCACCGTTGCGGATCAGCGCCGCGACGATCGTGAGCGTCGAGAGTCCCCACGCCATCCCGGTTTCGACGCAGGTCTTCGCACCCTCGCTGAGACACATCTTGCTGATAAAGCGCGAGCGCGAGGGCGTGACGCTGGTCGGCAGGACGCTGTAGAGCTGACCGTCCTCGCCCAGTGCGTTGCCGCTGGAATAAATTTTGTCGATGGATTCCTGAACGCGCCGGATGCGTTCGTCCACTGCGAAATCGCTCACTCTTGTCGCCTCAATCTGGATGGGGAGACATCTTGTCAGAACGAATGCGGGCTTACTACCGGCGGCCGTGCAAACCAATACGAAGTCATTCACCACAAAGGCACAAGGGTCACAAAGAAAATTCCTGAAACGTTTTTTCTTCGTGCTCCTTCGTGCCTTTGTGGTGATCTTTCTCTTTTCAGTTCGCGTTCCAGAAATCCTTGAGCAGCGTGCTGAGCACCCGGGGATGCTCCTCCGGCCAGAAGAGCTTCGCGCCCGGCACCGTGATCACGCGGCGCATGCCGCCAATATTGCCGCGCAGCCATTCGAGCGATCCCGGCGTATCGAACGCGGTATCAGCGTCGCCCCAGATAACCTGCGAGGGGAACTTCGATTCCTTGAGCCGCGAACCGGCAGCAACCAGCTGATCGCGATTTTTCAACGCGTCCGCGAAGCCGCGAACCTGTTCACGACGATCTGCGGACTCGGCAAATGGACCGAAGTAAACGCCCGCCATCTCGGCGGTCAGGCTCGCCGGGTTCTCGAAGACCGCGCCGCCAAGTTGTTGCTGCGCCAGCGCTTCATTGGTCGCCATCGCCTTGAAAGCCTCGCCAATAGCTCCGGATTTGAGCGCGCCGTAGAACTGCTGGAGCATCTGGTTGGGCCACAGGTTGCTGACCTCGCAATTGGTCAGCGTGAGCGTGCGGATGCGGCGCGGATGCGTCGCGGCGAAGATCTGGCTCACGCCGCCGCCGGTGTCGTTGCCGACCAGATCGACCTCGGCGATACCGCGCGCATCGAGAAACGCCGCGAGCATTTTGGCCTGCGATTCGAAAGAGATGTCCTGGCCTTTATTCGGCTCGGTGTAGCCCACACCCATGAGGTCGGGCGCGACACATTTGCGAATGGGCGCGAGATCCTCCATCTGGTAGCGCCACTGGAAGCCGCACAGCGGCAAGCCGTGGACGAAAAGCGCGACGGGGCCTTCGCCGCGCTCGACATGGGCGATCCGGCCGCAGGGCGTTTCGGTGAATTGGCGGGACGAGTGGAATTCCTGAGCGTTCATTGCTAGCCTCCTGTCTGGAGTCAGTTAAGATACATACTGTCTGTATGTAACCTGCGTATTGTATGGCAGTCAAGAGCCGCCAGGCGGAAAATGCCGCCGCTACCCGTTCAGCCCTGATCAAGGTCGCGCGCAAGCTCTTCGCCGAGCACGGTTACGCCGAGACCGGGACCGAAGAGGTCGTGCGCCGTGCCCGCGTCACCCGCGGCGCGCTTTATCATCACTTCAAGGACAAACAGGACCTGTTCAAAGCCGTGTTGCTGGCCGAGGAGGAGCGCCTGGCCGGAGTCGTTGGCGAAAGAGCTTCGCGAGAGACCCATCCGTGGCGGGCGCTGATGGCAGGCACCGAGGCTTTTCTCGACGCGTGCCTCGATCCCGCAGTTCAGCGCATTGTGTTAATCGAGGGACCGGCAGTCTTGGGATGGCAAGCCTACCGGAAGATCGACAACGATTACTTTCTGGCGGGTACGATCGCCTCGATCGAAGCCGCGATGGCGGCCGGCGAGATCCCGCGCCAGCCCGTCGAGCCTCTCGCACACATCATGATGGGTGCGGTGCACGAGGCCTCGACGCTGATCGCGCACGCGAGCGATCGCGCGAAGACGCGCCGCGAAGTCAGCGAGGTCATCGACCGACTGATGAACGGCCTCCGGGCGGGAACGCGTTAGATCGTCATCCAATGTCTCATTTCAACTCGCGCGACTACTCCGGCGTCTCCGATCTCGAGAGACTCATCGCGTTCGCGAGCCAAGCCGCCCGCGCGCGATTGCCGCGATCGACATACATGAAAGGCGGCGACCTGGTCTGGGCACTTTACGCATCGCGGTTCCCTCCTTCCGAAGACATTCGGATCTGGTCGGAAGGTTCGGAGGTGCTCGCATAGCGATTTTCGAGCGCCCGCTGCTCTTCTACTACGACGTCCATGTCGATGAAGGTTCGTTACTGTCGGATGAAATACTTGTCTGGGCTGAAACGCGCCGGCGGACCCTTGGAGAGCTTTCGCTTGAATCACTGCCGAAGGCCTACCAAGCACTTGGGACAGACACGATCTCAACCACCGCGCT
>DATJMX010000054.1 GCA_035508495.1 Candidatus Binataceae bacterium | reverse complement strand
TCCAGAAGATCGCGACCGCATGTACTTTGTGTCAGGCGCGTGCAGAGCCCGAACCGATTCGTTCAACTGCGCAAGCTCGTGACGCTTTAGAACGGGAAGCGCTTCGAGATCGATCGGGCGCGGCCGGTTTCCCAGACGTGTCTTGTAAAATGGTATCAGCGCAACAGTCTCCAGGATCTTGCCAACCCGCTCAGCCTGATACGAATGAAGCACGCTTGCGTCCCAATATTGGGACTTCAGCAGCGATCGGTATCGCACCGCGGCCGCGAACAGACTAACTACAGTGCTGGAATCCATCGACGACTCGGAGAAATCTGCCGGAGCGATATTCCGCTAACAGCGGCAGAAGGCTTTGCTTACCTGATTCGTGGGTCGTTGTGAAAGAGCGTCTTCGAGCTGCCGTCCCGCGATGCCGATGCGCGCGCCCTCTTTCACTTCCGGAACAACGCTGCAACACTGAATCTCCGACATTGAGCCTGACGGACGAGCGGAATGAACATCTCCGACCTGCTGTGGAACGATTTCGACATTTATCAGCGCCGATACCTGAAGAGTGCGAATGCGCTCGTCGCGATGCGCGGGGTGTTGCAGGAGCGGAAACCCATCGGGCGCGATGGTGATGAATTCCTCGCGCTGTTTGATCGAGCCGCGGGCTTCGACGCCGGCCTTTTCACGCGCGTGTGGTCCGATCCGACTGCCTATTTCTGGACTCGGCTCGGCTATGAATTCCTCGGCAACTGTCTTGCGCCGGGTCCCCTCTCGCCTCTCGCCGAAGCCAGCGCGAGAGACCGCGGCGCGAAGGGAGATCCGCTTGCCGCACTAATTGCGCACCTGGGCGATTTCAAACGATATGTTCTCGCACTCGCTATACTGTCAGTTCAGGAGATCCATTTCCGCGCACCCCTAGAAGTGCAATTGCCTTTTGCGATTCCGGCGACGAATTTGGTCATCGCCGGAAGTGACCGCCTCACGATCACGGGCTTCGACCGAGCTTCGATAAAATACGAATCGAATGGCAAATCAGCTTCTCTCGCTTTGACTGGTAGCGACGAGGGCGCCGCGATCTGTCGCGAAGCGCCAGTCGCCAGAGTAGCGGGCTACGAACTTCCGCTCCGGCCTGAGATGTTCAACCTTCCCGGACTCGCCGTGGGCGGGCCGCTGCTCGAGGTGACTCCCGACTTTGAGCGGCGCCAGCTGCAACTCGCCGAGGCGTCGTTGCAGCTCATCAACAGATACGTGCCTGACTCATTCCGGCATTTTCGATCCTTGATGAGAACCATCGCACTCAAGCCGCCTGGCATCGGTGATTATACGAACATTAGTCACTCGGATCTGCCGGGGAGCTTCGTGTGTACTGTCGTCCCAAATGAGTATTGGATGGCGGATGCATTCGTTCACGAGTTCTATCACAACCGGCTCTTCTTCATCGAAGAGCAGGGCGCGTTCTTTGCCAACCTCGAAGACAATCGAGCCACGGCGGGGAGATTCTATTCGCCGTGGCGCAACGATCTGCGGCCGCTGCACGGACTGTTTCACGGCCTCTATGTTTACATTCCGCTCTGGCGCTTGTGGTTTGCCGTTTTCGAGGCACGTCAGGCTAAAGGCGAGTTGCTCGACGCCGCGCGCGACCAGATCCTGCGCACGGCGTATCAACTGGCAATCGCAGTTTCGCAGCTTCGCCGCTACGCGGAATTCAGCGAATTCGGCGCACGGCTTTTCGCGTCAATTGCGGCTGAGGTCGAGTCGATCTGCAAAACAACGCGGGCGCTTCGATTTCCGCGCGATCTGCCCGCGATGACCTGCGACGACGACGGAATTATCGCGCCTCAAATCGGTCGCGCCGACGGCCGCGCCTTATCGGTCATCGATACGATTGTGCGGCATGCCGAGCAGTTCGATGAAGACCATCAGTGCGAGGATCTCGGGACGATCCTCGCCTCCTGACGCCGCTCCCAGCACCTAAGCAGCCTGATCGTACATGCGCCACGACTCGTGACCCGCAGGCAGGTTGAAAAGCTTCGCCGCATTCTCGCGCATGATCGCCTGGCGCTGTTGTTCTGTCAGATGCGCCGTGTGTTCCGCGAGTAACTGCTGCGAGCGTGGCCACGTCGAGTCGGTATGCGGAAAATCGCTCGCCCACAGAAGCTGCGTATATGGCATCTGATGCAAAGAATTAAAGGCCGTCAAATCATCCTGGAAGGTCATCCAGACGTTCGACTTGATATACTCACTCGGCAGCTTTGACAGGCCTTTAATCAGTCCATTCTCCGCATTGAACTTGGCGGCGTGGTCCATGCGATACATGTAATGCGGCATCCAGCCCGCGTCGCCCTCCGCGCATACCAATTTCAGTTTCGGATGGCGCTCGAAAACTCCGCCGAGAACCATCAGACCGACGACATCCTGCACCGCGCGGATAATGCCGAGGAAGTTGTTCATCTCGTGCCCGCGATGCGGCATCGCCAGGCTGCCCTCCCGCGAGGTCAGGATATGAAAGCAAATTGGCAGACCGAGGTCGCTCGCGCATTCCCAAAGCGCATCGTAGTCGCGATGGTCGTAGTCCTCGTAGATCGGATGGCCCGGCATCATCATCCCGACGAAGCCCATTTCTTTCGCGCGCCTGAAATCCTCGATCGCGCTATCCACGCTCAGCACCGCCGTCTGCGCGAGGCCGAGGACGCGCTCCGGCGCTTCGCTGCACATCGCCTGCAGCCATCTGTTGTAGGCTTTCATGCAGGCGTCCTTGTACTCGGCATCGCGATGCATGCAGAGGCCCATGCCGACTGAGGCATAGACAACCTCGGCTGCAATACCGTCTTTGTCCATGTATGGGAGCCGCGCCTTGCCGCCGTAGGCACCCTCGCGGACATCTGAAAACTTGAGACGTTTCGCACGTTCGACGCGATCCCTGATGCTGAAGCCGGCGCCGTCGATGAATCCGAGCGCGATTGGACGCTTCATGCCGGGAACGACAAAAGCTTCCGTACCGTCGGGCTGGGGCAGGACCTGCGGAGCGCGATCACGAAACTTCGGATCGATATAGTCGATGTAGCAATTAGGGGGCTCGCACACGTGGCCGTCTGACGAAATGATGCCGCGAGGAATCATAGCTTCTGTCTCCTCTTGGGTTTTTAGATCATCGAAATGAAATTGTCGATGATTGCGCCATGAGAGTTTCGCCGCGATCTCTTATCATCCGTCAGCGAAGGAGCAAGGCGATATGGCAATCGAATTTGTCGAATCTGTTGAAAAGCATATCCGATACCGAGAACAGCATCGTCCGGAATCTAAAGTGAGGACGCTGTCGCGCAAGGTGCGACAGCCGCTCCGCCTACGAGCGCGAGATTGTTTCCTCCTGCAATTTCTCGAGCCAGCGAGTGACTACTTCGGGCTTCGTCCCTGGCGGAGTTGTAACGACGCGAGCAACTCCGATGTCGGCGAGCGCCTTCAGGTCGTCCGGCTTCAATGATCTCGCCATGCATGAAAACTCGATGGTGTCGGGATTGCGGCCGGCCCTCTGCGCTTCGGCGCGCACGAGCGCGAAAAGCTCCTTGAGCTTCTCCGGATTCATCACGGTCGGGAAAAAGCCGTCGCCATAGCGCCCTGCCCGCTTTGCCGCGGCGCTCGAATGACCTCCGACGTGAATCGGAACATTCCTGTTCACCGGCTTCGGATTCGAATGCAGCGGGCCAAACTTGAAATGTTTCCCCTCGAAGGCCGCGGCACCCTCGCGCCACAGGATGCGCAGGGCCTGGATCGCTTCGTCGGTCATCGCGCCGCGCTTGTGAAAATCAATCCCGAGCGAGTCGAATTCCTCTTTCATCCATCCGCTGCCGATACCCAATATCGCGCGCCCGCCCGAGAGCAAATCGACGGTCGCGACTTCCTTGGCCGTGTAGATCGGATGACGCTGCGGCAGGATCAGGACTCCCGTGGCAAGCTTGATCGTCTTCGTAATCGCCGCCACGTACGCGAGCGGAATCAATGGATCCGGTATCGCAACGTCGTCGCCACCCGGCATCGAGCCGTCCTTGCTGCCGGGATACGGCAGGTGCTTCACCGGTATCGCGACGTGCTCGACGCTCCACAGCGACTCGAAGCCGCATCGCTCGGCGTTGGTGGCAAGATGCGCCAGCAGGTCAGGCTGGCTGAAAGCTCCAGAAGTAGCGAAACCGATTCCGAATTTCATACGTATTCTTCCGCAGTGCGAGTTGAGCCGAAATCTATCGCGCTCCGATCGAATCGCAAAACGAATTATTCATCGCCGGCAAACGTCAGTTTCAGGATGAGAGGCCTTCGAACTTGAGCTCATGAATCGACAACCATCCCGGGTCAAAATTCTCGAAACTCTTAGTCTTGGCGCCGCGATCCTCGTTGTGTCATCTCTGCTCGCCGGTGCGGCGGCCTTCGCCACCACGCGCGAACAAACCGATGTCTTGAACATCCATGCGCTTCCGCTCGGCGATGGCAGGATCAGCAGCTACCCGCAGCGCGGTTACGTGATGTCGTGCATGACAGAGTTCCGCGGCGGCGGCGCGCGGGGGTCCGGCCCGTGGATCCACGGCGATACGTGGGACCTGACCGAGAAGCCCGCCGTGCAGGGACAAATCACCTGGCCGCAGGCGCAATTCGAGATCACGACCGACGCAAACGAGCGCGTCGTATCGCGCATCATCACCGGCAACGGTCTGCCGGTCGAAACGTCCACGGGCATCTTTCCAGTCGGTTTCGACGATCCCGCTTTTCGGTTCGATCGCAATCCAAACTCGATAAGCTCACAGAACATCGCACTGAAGTTGCCGATGAATCCCACCCTCGCCGAGTCACCATCGTGCGTGCCGATGGGCATGATCGGCGTTGCACTAAATGGCGTCGCGATTTTCAACGCCCTCGACGCCGCCGGGCGCGACGCGGTCGCACATGAGGTGCAGGACGTCTGTGGCGGCCATCCCCAACAACAGGGCCAGTATCATTACCACGGCCCGAGTCCCTGTCTGCCCGACGAGACGCAGCACGAAAAGCTGATTGGCTACGCGCTCGATGGCTTCGGCATCTACAGCATGTACGATGCGCACGGTCGCGAGTTAACCGACGCCGACCTCGACGAATGCCACGGCCGCACGAGCGAGGTGGAATGGAACGGCGAGCGGCGCTCGATTTATCACTACGTGCTGACGCGCGAGTATCCGTACACAGTCGGATGCTTTCGCGGCACTCCCCTTCACCTGCGCGGTCCCGGCGGACCGGGCGGCGGAATGCGCGGCTTCATGGCCGGTCTTTTCGGATTTCCACCGCCGCCGGCCGGTTCGCCTCCAGGCCCTCCACCGCCTCCATGATCCATCGCCGACAGGAGTTGCGCTTACCTTCCGGTAATCAGCGGTGACGCGAACTCGAGCACCGCGGCGCTGAAGACGTCGTTACGATCGCCGGCGACCATGTGCGTGGCGTCGGCAACGTCGACGAACTGCGCATGCGGCAGCATCTCGATCAGCGCCCGCGCCGCCTCGATCGTTACCACGTCGCTGCTGCCGCCGCGTACCAGCATCGTCGGCGCGACGAGGTTCTGTACACCGGAGGTCATCGCGGTTCGCATCTGCTCGCGATGCGCCAGCGCCGCGTCGGGATCGGACAGCCAGATTTTGCGCGCATCGAGTGCGCGCGGATCCCAATGCCAACGCCACCTTCCGTCTTCACCCTGCCGCAGTACTCGGGTCAGCCCCCGCGGCGAGGGCTTTCCGCGTCCACCTCGATACGCCGAAATCGCCTCGGCAGCATCTTCGAGATTTGCATAGCCGTCAGGATTCGCCGACATGAAGGAAAGGATCCGGCGCGCACCGTCCATGTCGATATCAGGGGTGATATCCACGAGCACGAGGCCGCGATAAAGCTGCGCCTCCGCAGTTCCTTGCGCAACGAGCGCGGCCACACCGCCCATCGACGCGCCGATGAGAAGCGGCTGCCCACCCACCGCCTCGCACAGCGCGACAACATCGGCAGCATAATTGACGTAGTCATACGCGGCGTTGGGAGATCTCTCGCTGTCGCCGTGCCCGCGCTGATCGATGGCATATGCGCGCCATCCCTGGCCGCCAAGCTTCGATGCGGTTTCTCCCCACGATTGCCGCGTCTGTCCGAATCCATGAAGCAACAGCGCCGCCGGTCCATCGGCCGGTCCGTAAACATCGCCGACCAGGCTCAGCCCGTCAGCGCTGCGAAATTTCAAATGCTCAGTCATATCGACGCCGTCCTCAACGCGGCATCAGCCGTATGCCATTCCTTGAGCGCCTGACGCAACTTGACGACGTGCTTCAAATTGACTGGTGCGGCGCTGCGTCAGGAAGTAGATTCTCCGTGGATGCGAGCGGCTCGGCCGAGCGCACGGGAGAGCGGCCCATGAGCGTGGAATTCATCGGCATGATTGGCACGCAGGCGGCCTCGGAGATTCATCCGCCCAAAGGCCCCGCGATAGACATCGACTACGTGCGGCGCTTTTGTCAGGCGCACGAGCAATCCGACTTCGATCGCATCCTGATTGGCTATTTCTCGAATGCTGCCGACGGATTCGTCGTCGCATCTTATGCGGCATTCGTCACGCAAAAGCTCGGCCTGATGCTCGCGCATCGGCCAGGATTCGTCGCGCCCACTCTGGCGGCGCGCAAGCTCGCGACGCTCGATCATTTCAGCGGCGGGCGCCTCGCGGTGCATATAATCTCGGGCGGCGACGACGACGATCAGGCCAGGGACGGCGACTACACCTCGCACGACGAGCGCTACGCGCGCACCGACGAGTACGTCGAAATCCTGCGCCGCATCTGGACGGCGGATAAACCCGTCGATCACGAGGGCCGCTTCTACAAGTTCCGCCGATCCTATTCCGACGTGAAGCCGCTTCAGAAACCGCACATCCCGATTTACTTCGGCGGCTCATCGGACGCGGCACTGGCGATCGCGGGAAAGCATGCCGACGTATACGCGCTGTGGGGCGAGCCGCTTGCGGAGGCGGCGAAAACGATCGCACGCGTGCGCGCGTCGGCCGCCCGCTATGGACGGAGCGTGCGCTTCAGTCTCTCGACCCGTCCTGTTCTGGCTTCGACCGAAGAAGCGGCATGGATGCGCGCCCGACAGATCATCGAAAGGATTCGCGAGATTCGCGGCCAGGCGATGCTCGGGTCCGGGAAAAAGGCGCCGCAGGCCGTGGGATCGCAGCGATTGCTCGAAGCCGCGGCGCAGGGCGAGGTGCTCGATACTCGCCTTTGGACGGCGGTCGCAGCGGCCACCGGCGCGCGCGGTAATACCACGGCGCTGGTCGGCACGCCGGAACAGGTCGCCGAGTCGATGCTCAAGTATCACGACCTGGGGGTCACGACTTTTCTCATCCGCGGCTTCGATCCGCTCGAAGACGCGATCGACTACGGCCGCGAGTTGATTCCGATCGTGCGGCGCGAGATCGCGCGCCGCGACGCGCAGGCCGACGCGCCTCGCAACGCAGCAGGACAGGTGTAAGTTGCGATGAATCTGGTTGCGATCGTTGGAAGCGTGACGCCGCCGGGTCGACTAGTCAGTGCGACGAAATGGCTAATCGATGACGCGCGGGAATCGCGCCCGGACCTCAATACTCAATTGATAAACCTCGGCGAAAAGCGCGTCGCCTTCGCCGACGGCCGTCCGCCCGAGCAATACAATGATGATACTGCATCAATTGTTCGCAGTGCCCTCGACGCCGATGCAGTCATTCTGGCGACCCCGGTATATCGCGGCTCGTACACGGGCGCACTGAAAAATCTGCTCGACCATCTGCCGATCGAATCGCTCGGCGGCAAGCCGGTCGCGATCGTAGCGATGGGCGCGACCAATCATCACTTTCTCGGCGCCGACTGGCATCTGCGCGACGTGCTCGCCTGGTTCGGCGCGCTCGTATTGCCAACCAGCGTTTATCTGAGCTCGGCGGATTTCGTGGACGGCCAGCTCGCAGACGGCGCGAAACAGGATCTGCGCGCGCTCGCGAGCGCGGCGATCGCTTTGACGGCGGCAAGTCCCGGCAAAGGCAATTTCATCGGTCCCAAACCGCTCGCCGCTCGCCGCGGCTAAGCTGATGACGGTCAAATCATCGATAAGCGGCGAATTGATCGAGCAATTCCGGCGCGACGGCTTTGTCGTGGTCTGCAATCTGCTGACTCCGGCCGAGCTGGAACGATTCGGCGCCGCCGTCGATCGCGCCGTTGCCATGCGCGGCCGCGATGATCATCGGCCGCTGGAAGAAAAGTCGCTCTACGAGCAATCGTTTACGCAGTGCATGAATCTCTGGGAGGACAATCCCGAGGTCCTTCCTCTCACTTTTCATCCTCTCATATCAGAGGTTGCCGCGGCGCTGATCGGCGAACCAAGGCTGCGGCTCTGGCATGACCAGGCGTTGTACAAGGCCTCCGGCGGACGCTACACCGAGCCGCATCAGGACCATCCTTACTGGCCGATGGACGTGCTTGAAACGCTCACCGCCTGGATTCCATTCGACGGTTCGACGCGCGCCGCGGGATGCATGGGCTACCTTCGCGGCTCGCATCGCGCGGGACTCAAGAAATTCGTCAATATCTTCACGGCGGATGAGAAGGTGAAAATCCTCGAGGAACCCGCCGTTAGCGGCATCGCGCCGGTTTACGTCGAGGTTCCACGCGGCGCGGTCGCGTTCCATCACGGCCTGACAGTGCACATGGCGGGACCGAATCGCACCGATCGCATGCGCCGCGTGCATACGATGATCTATTTTCGTGACGGTGCGCGCCGGACGACAGCCCATCTCCACCCCTGCGTCGATCGGCCTGGAATCAAGGTGGGGGATTTGATTGACAGTCAGTTAACACCGCTCGTATGGCCACGCACGCCCGGCGATTATCCGGTACCGCCGAAGATGCCGCTGACCCCGGGGCTGGTGCGATTGAATACTTACGGCGCGATGCCGAAAGTCCAATAGTCAGTTCGCAGGCGAGGTCAGATTCATGGCTGAGACAAAAAAGAAAGTCGCAGTGATAACGGGAGTCGGCCCGGGGCTCGGAGCGGCGCTGGCGCGGCGCTTTGCGAGCGAATATGCGATCGCGATCCTCGCGCGGCGCGCGGAATATCTCCACTCGCTGGCGGAGGAGATTCGCCGAACCGGCGCAACCGTGCTCGAGCTGCCGGCCGATATCGGCAAGCGCGACCAGGTCGAAGCTGCCTTCAAGAAAATCCGCGCTGAGCTCGGCGCGCCTGATGTACTACTCTACAACGCCGGCGGCGGAGCGTGGGGAACGATCGCCGAGGTCACGCCCGAACAATTCGAGGAAAGCTGGCGCACCAACGCTTTCGGCGCGTTCGTATGTGCGCGGGAGTGCGCTCCCGACATGGTCGGGAATGGCCGCGGTGTGATGCTGTTCACGGGCGCAACCGCCGGGGTGAAGGCCGGGCCGAAATCGATTTCATTCGGACCGGGAAAATTCGCGATGCGCGGGCTCGCGCAATCGCTCGCGCGCGATCTCGGCCCCAAAGGCATTCACGTCGCCTGGATCAACGTCGATGGCGCCATCGACATCCCCACGCGCAAGATCCCCGGGCTCAAGCCCGAAGACATGCTCGAGCCCGCCGCGATCGCCGAGACTTACTGGCACCTCGCACATCAACATCGCAGCGCCTGGACGATGGAACTCGAAGTGCGGCCCTTCAAAGAGAAATTCTAGTGCGCCCCGACCGGCGACGGCGCCGCTGACGGCGTTGCCGCTGGCGACGGACTCGGCGTTGCCATCGCGGCGACGGCAGCATCCGGATCGGGAATGTATTCAGCAGGATAGCTCAGTCGGCGCCAGCTCAGCAGCAGGAGCGTGAGAGCGCGCGCCTGTTGCGGCTCAAAGTTGAAATCCGGCATCTGGGTTTTCGGCGAAACGACTCCGGCGTGCGTCACGTGCTGCACATTCCAGTTGAACATCGTGCGCGGCCCGGTGACGTAGGCGAAGTTCAGCAGCTCAGGATTTTTATCGCCGAAGTACGTGAGCTCTGGACCGGTTGAGCCGCCGCGCCCTTCCACGACGTGGCAGAGCACACACTTCTTCTTTTTGTAGAGCTGCTTGCCCAGGTTGATCATCTCCATCCCGGGTGTCGCGGCGTCGTGACGATGGCAGAAGTTGCATCGCATCTGCATCATTTCGTTCATCGTCAGTCCGTTGCTTGCGGCGAGCGCTGACGACAGCAGCGGATCTTCCCAACCTTTGCCGCCGATATGCGCGCCTTCGGCCGTCACCGCCCAGCCGTCTCCGCCGTGACAGGGAGTGCATCCGAACTTCGCGAACTCATGCTTGGCCAGCCAATCGTTCGTCGAATGCGGCGTCAGCGGCTCCGCGATCGTCGCGGGTAATATCGAAGACCATTCGTAGCCCAAGTGGCACGTGATGCATCGATCGGTGACGCCGATCTTGGGATTCCAGATTTGATGGATTCCCGGATGGAAGCTGGCCGCGTCGTCGGCATGCCCGTAGTGGCCGAGCAGTGCGACGAACTGCGTCTGGTACGGGCGCCATTCGGTGCGGAACTCGCGGTAGAGGCCATAGGCGACCAGCGCGAAGAACACGAACGACATCGCGACCATCCAGCCGAAGTCGCGCGCTTCGATTGATTCTTTTCGCTCCGCCATTTCAGTAAAGCCGCGGCGCCGTCGGGCGAGGCTGCCCGGGCCAGTAGATGTGCCAGTAGGGACCGCGCAGGTAAACGCCGATGATGATCAGGACGACAATCGCGAAGGTGGCGGCGAGGAAGGTCGCGTTCTGCCGCTTGCGCGCCGGCGGGAACCATCGCCCTTCCGACGTGAGCGGAGTCCGATCGAGCCACGGCCACAGCGTGAGGATAATCAGCAGAAAGCCGGGAATCAGGATGCCGCCGAGAAACGCGCCGCTAACTACCAGTGGACCGAGATGAACCGTCGTCGAGGCAACCAGCTCCTGGAGCCAGACGAAGTACCAGGGCGCCTTGGCGGGATTCGGCGTCACGGCAGGGTTTGCGATGCCTTCCAGCGGAGCGTCGAAGAGCAGCGCCGCGACCAGCGTCACGTTGAAAACGATCAGAAAGACCAGCGCGAGACGCCGCGTCACGTTGGGCGATGAAAATACCTGGTCCTGCTCCTCGAGCCCGGTCGAGCTCATCACCTGCACCGAAGTGCCGGGCGTCAGGCCGAACAGCGAATAGCTCTTGGTCGTGGGCGTCGCTTTGGGAGCCATCGCGCGCTCATTGCGCACGCGCTCAACGGCGGCGAGGCCGCCATCCTTGCGCACCCGCCACATGTGATACGCGAACATGATCCAGATGAAAGCCGGCAGGAAGAACACGTGCAGCACATAGAACCGGAGCAGCGTTTGCTGGCCGATTTCGTGACCACCGAGCAGCGCCATCTGGATCGTCGGACCGACCATCGGCGCCTGCTTGGCGATACTGGTGCCGACGGTGATCGCCCAGAACGCAAGCTGATCCCACGGCAGCAAATAGCCGGTGAACGAGAGCAACAGCGTCGCAAGGAAGAGCACGATCCCGACGACCCAGTTGGCGGCGCGCGAGCCGCGATACGCTCCGGTGAAAAACACCCGCGCCATGTGCAGGAACACGACGGCGACCATCCCCTCGGCGGCCCATCGATGCTGATTGCGCAGGAGGCGGCCGAAGCTCACGGCGTATTCGAGATCCTTGATACTTCCGTAGGCGCGCTCGGTTGACGGCACGTAGAAGAACATCAGCATCACGCCTGTCACGGTGAGAATCAGCAGGAGCGAGGCAGACGCGGTGCCGAGCCAGAACGAATAGCTCCAATCGATACTCGCCCGCGCAACCTTGGCCGGAAACCAATGCAACCACAGGTTGCGCACGATCGCCTCCGATGACTCGCGGTCACTTTCGGGCGACCACGACCACGAAGCCTTGCGCCACAGGCGGGTCAGATAATCGATCACGCTCAGGCCTTTCCTTTTCCGACGACGAGCTGGAAGCCGCGGGCAACTTCGATGCCGCTATCGACCTGCAAAAATCCGTCGGGCGAAAGCATGGTCGAGAGCCATTCGAGCGGGCGCGGCGCAGGGCCGGAGATCACGGTGCCGTCAGGACGAAAGCGGCTGCCATGGCAGGGACAATCGAACTCGGTGTCCTTCCATTGCACAGTGCATCCGAGATGCGTGCAGATCGCGGAGATCACGTGGAACGACGGGCCTTGCTTAATCACGAACAGGCGATTGGCCGCGTCGAAGGTGTAGCCGTCGGGATAGTCGTCAGGCCGCTTGAGCTTGAAGCGGCTCGGCGGCTCATAAAGCACGTTCGGAAAAAACGCCCGGCCCGCGGCGCCAAGCTGCGCGACAAATGCGGCAAGCACCGACCCCTTGCCGAGAAAGCGCAGAATTCTGCGACGATCGTTGTCCATTAACTGCTGGTTTCCTCGAACTGAAACCGCTCCATCTTGATTGCGGAGGTGGGGCAGCGGATCGCGCACAGGCCGCAGCGAATACATTTGGCCTCGTCGTAGAGAAACGCACTGCCGGCGGCGGGCATCGCGCCCGACACGCGCTCGCGATCGGCAACCTCGTCGCTCAGCGCGAAATGCAGGCAATGCTCGGGGCAGATATCGACGCATCGATTGCACAGGATGCACTTGGAGCCGTCGTAGATCGGATGGATATGGCAATAGAGGCAGCGCTCGGCTTGCTCGCGAGCCTCGGCCGCCGTGAAGGTGGTTTCGACTTCGGTGATTCCACTGCGCCGCGCGAGCGGAAGCAGCGGGATATCGCGATGCTTCAGCTCGTAGTTTTCGACCATCTGATAGGAGTCGGTCGGAAGTTCTTCGACCGTGACTCGCATCCTCGGCTCGCCGATCGCAGCGCCGCTCAGGTACGCATCGATCGATCGTGCGGCGAGCTTGCCGTGTTGCGCACAGGTGATGAGCAAAGAGGGTGGAAAGGCCGAGTCACCGCCCGCAAATACGCCCGCCACGTCGGTCGCAAACGTCACCGGATCGATCTTGAGCGTGCCGGCGGTAGTGATCGCGAGGCCATCGTCGGGCGTGACGAAAGAAAGATCGGGCGCCTGGCCGATCGCAAGGATGATCGTCGCAGCTTCGAGCGTGCGGCGATCGTTTTCATCGAACTGCGGCCGGAAGCGCCCTGATTCGTCGAACACGCGGACGCATCGCACGAGTTCGATACCGACCGCGCGTCCATCGCGCGCGACAACGCGTCTCGGACCCCATCCCGGCAGGAAGCTCACGCCCTCGTCGCGCGCGATGTCCATCTCCTCGCGGCCCTGCGCCGATTTCATCGCGGGCATCTCAGGTTCGGACTCGAGGCTCGCGACTGTCACGTCGAGAGCGCCGCGGCGCAGCGCCTCGCGCGCCGCATCGAGAGCGACACGCATCGTGCCGCTTTCGACCAGCGCTTCGTCCTCGGCCGCCATCGTGAGGCCGGGAATCATCGCGCGAACGGCAGTGCGCGCCGCGTCGATCGCAACCAGACCACCGCCGATCACGACGACCTTGCCGCCGAGCGGGACGCGAAAGCCGCGATTGATGTTGAGCAGATAGTCGATCGCTTTGATGACACCGTCGGTGTCGCTACCTTCGATCGGCACGGCGCGTCCGCGCGAGGCGCCGACAGCGAGGAAGATCGCCTCGAAGCCGTCGGCCTTGAGCTCGCGAATACCGAAGCCCGCACGCAGCGGTGTCGAGTAATGAAATTCAACGCCCAGCGCCTCGATCTCGCCGACCTGCACGTCGATAACGTCGCGCGGCAGCCGATAAGTCGGGATTCCGTAACGCAACATCCCACCCGGATGGGGCATCGCTTCGAACACGGTCACCCGATAACCCATCGTCGCGAGATCGTGCGCGCACGCGAGGCCCGCAGGTCCCGCGCCGACCACGGCGACCTTGCGCGCGCCATTCTTCGCGTTCATCTCTTCAAGATGACCGGGAGTTAAGCTGCCACCACCATCGGGACCCGCGATCATCTCGCGGATGCTCTTGCTCGAGAGCGATTCGGGTCCGAAGTGATCGGTAAGGAAACGCTTGATTGCGCGGATCGTCACCGGCGCGTCGATCTTGCCGCGGCGGCATGCGTCTTCGCAGGGCGCGCCACAGGCGCGGCCGCAGATCGAGGCGATCGGATTTGGCGAGCGCGCCACGCGATAGGCCTCGGCGAAGCGGCCTTCGGCGACGAGTTGCACGTAGCGCCCCGCGTCGGTCTTGACGGGACACGCGTCGAGGCACGGCACGTTGCGCCGGAACCACCACAGGTCGCGCGGCTTCGCATCGATCATCTGCGTACTCCGCGTCCCTACTTCTTGCAGAAAGTTCTTACATACGTGACGAGATCATGAATTTCATCGTCTTCGAAGCCGGAGCTCCAGGCTTGCATGTCCTTGCTGAGCCCGGCCGAGGCGCCGCCATTCTTGATCACGCCGAACAGCGTATCGTCGGAAATCTTCGACATCCGCGCGCAATCGGTGAAGTCGCGCGGCTTGGTGCTGAGCGTCGCCGCCGCCGGCCCATCGCCCTTGCCATTGGCGCCGTGGCACTTTACGCAGAACGTATCGTAGTTCTGCTTGGCGCCAGCCATGTCGGCGGCGAACGCGAACGGCGCAACGGTAAGCGCTGCCAACGCAGTCAACGAGCCCAGCACTATCGTTTTGCGAATCACTTAATTCTCCCTTCAGTTGAAATCGGTTCAGCAGGCGGCCGGACGCAGTGCGCTACCGATATCCGCCGCAGTCCAAGACAACGGACGACACTTGGCATCCGGGACGTTGTGCAACATCCATGCCCTTCACGTCAGCGCATTTCAGATAAGCGCTGGGAGAGAAGGAAAAATTGGCTTAGCTATGCGGAATACGAACTAAGTTATCCGAGGAATGATCGCACTTCATTCGCGGCGCCCGGATATAAGCGACCAAAAATTGGCGCGATCGGAAACAGGACGCGTTTCGATTGGCTCCATCGATCCAGAGCCAAAAAACGAATCTCAATTCTCTAATATTAGAACAGGCTTGAAGATGGATTAGCCCTTCGGCAATCCGAGCGTGCGCTCGCCGATGATATTGCGCTGAATCTCACTCGTGCCGCCCGCGATCGTGTACTGGCGCGAACTCAGCACGCGATTCAGCCATCGCGGCGCGTCGGGAACCGTGCCGGTGGTCTCGCCGATAAGGCCGTAGCCGCCCAGCAACTCGGTCGAGAAGCGCGCGATTCTCACGCCCAGCTCCGAGCCGAACAGCTTGAGCATCGAACCTTCGGGCCCAGGCGGCAGCCCCTTCAACTGGCGCGTGAACGATCTGAGGCGCGCATACTTCTGCGCCTCGTTTTCGATCGCGAATTGCGCGATCTGCTGGCGCACCCAGTTCTGCTCCCATGCGAGTTTGCCGTTGATCGTGACCATCCGCGCGAGCTGCGCGAGGCGAGTTATCTGCGAGCCGTGACCGCCACCGCCGGCGAAGCTGCGCTCGAAGCTGAGCGTCGTCATCGCGACCTTCCAACCTTCGTTTATCTCGCCAACGAGGTTTTCTTTCGGCACATGGACATTCTCGAAGAACACTTCGTTGAAATGCGCATGCCCGTTCATCGTGATCAGCGGACGCACGCTGACCCCCGGGCTCTTCATGTCGAGCAGGATGTAGGAGATCCCGCGATGCTTGGGAGCATCGGGATCGGTGCGTGCCAGCAGGAACATCCAGTCGGCGTACTGCGCGCCCGAGGTCCACACCTTCTGCCCGTTGATTTCGAAGTTATCGCCCTTGTCGGACGCGCGGGTCGACAGTCCGGCGAGATCGGAGCCGGCTCCCGGCTCGGAGTAGCCCTGGCACCAGATGTCGTCGGCACTGAGTATTCGCGGCAGGAAGCGTTTCTTCTGCTCCTCGGTTCCGCATTGCATGAGCGTCGGCCCGCAAAGTCCCACGCCAAAATAACCCGGCAGGATTGGAGCGCGGGCGCTATTGTATTCCTCGTCCCAGATGAACTGTTCGATCAGGCTCGCGGCACGCCCCCCGTATTCCTTCGGCCATGAGAACCCAGCGTAGCCTGCTTGATTGAGTTTCGCCTGCCAGGCGCGGCGCTTGTCGAAGATTCCACGATTGGGCGCGATCCGTTCGTCGGAGGCATCGTCAACGCATAGCTCGGGCGGCAGATTGGCGGCGATCCATTTGCGGACCTCGGCGCGAAACGCTTCCTGCTCAGGCGAAAATTCAAAATCCACTAAGTATTCTCACTTCGATTTTGCAATTGCTCTTTTCCGAAACCGAAATCCCTCTCCCTGACCGGGCGAGCGTTGCAAGACAGCGCGTACAACTCGCGGCGGAATCTGTCCCCTCTCCTTATCCTGGGAGAGGGTGAGGGAGAGGTGCAACGTCGGAAGCCCCACGCATGCAATGGCTTCAGCGATCAGCAGAATACCCTCACCCTAGCCCTCTCCCCGGTCAGGGAGAGGGAAGCGGAAAAATTGGGCGAGGGACTACTCAATTCAAGCCGAAGGCGCGGACTGCGTTGTCCCACAGGATCTTGCGCTTGCTCTGATCGCTGATCTGCTGCTTGACCATCGCTTCGAGGCCCCACGGGAACGTACCGTCCGGATGCGGATAGTCAGTGTCCCAGACGAAGTTATCATCGCCGATAATATCGATCGCCGCCTTCATCGTCGGCTCGTCGCCACGAAACGCGACGAAAAAGTTAGTCTTGAAATACTCAGTCGGCCGCCGCTTCAAATATTCATGCTCCGCGTTGCCGCTGAAATCCCAGTGCTGTTCCATCCGCTGCAGCCAGTAGGGAACCCATCCGCCATCGGCCTCGACCTGCACCACGCGCAGTTTCGGAAGGCGCTCGATGACGCCAAACCAGATAAGCCCCGCCATCGCGGCCATCGCCTCGAACGGATGCGACAGGATATGTCCGGTGACGTGAGTATCCATGCGATCGCCGAACGATTCGACCGACGCCGAGCCGGAATCGTGCGTCGAGATCGGCTTGCCGAGCTTTTCGACCTCGGTCCAGAGCGGCATGTATTCCTCGCAGAAGATCGTGCGGCCACGGACGGGATTCGGACGAACATAGAAACTCACCGCGCCGTTTTTCGCCGTGCGATGCGCTTCCCTGATCGCTTCTTCGACGTCCTGCATCGGCAGGATCGCGGCCCACTTGATGCGGTCTGCCGCCTTCGAGGTAAAGTCGGCGCTCCAGTCGTTGTAGGCGCGGCAGCACGCCGCGAGCAGCTTCGGATCATGGAACTCGCGCCCGAGCATCTGGCCCGCGGCGGTCGGATAAACGATCTGCACATCGACGCCCTGCTCGTCCATGTCCCAGATGCGGCTTTCAGCGCTATAGCCAGTCTTGGCCGCGCGCTCGAAACGCCTCATGGCCTTGCGAACTGAGTCGAGGAACGCAGGCGCCGCCATCGGATACTTGCCATGCTCGCGCGTGAAGGGCTCGCCCTCGACCAGAAAGGTGCGGCGGCCCGATTGCGGCGCCACGCCCATCTTGGGCGCCTGCGACTTGTATTTCTCATCGATAAACTTCTCGAATACGAAGTCGGGCTCCATCAAGTGAGTATCCGTATCGACTACTTTGAATCCGTTTTTCATGACTGGCTCTCCTGAAGATAAGCCGTACCGTTGATGTACTACCTATTCGGAATGACTAATGCCTTCACCGCACCACGCGCGCGCAGCAGCTCGAAAGCCTCGATGCCGTGGCTGATATCGAAGCGATGCGTCACCATCGGCGTCAGATCGATCTTGCCGCTCGCGACCAGCGCAATCGCGCGGCGCCAGGTCTCAGGCGTGCGCACCCGCGAATTAATGATGTTCACGCCGTGAAAGAAAAGCGCGCGCAGCTCGGTCGAGGTGACATCGCGCGCCGGCCAGCCGATTTCGATCAGCTCGCCGCCGCGGCGCACCAGCTCGCGCGGCGAATCGATCATCCCGCAGGCATCGAACACCGCGTCGGCGCCGTCTTTCGGCATCAGAGCGCGCACCTGCTCGATCCAGTCGCGATCGCTGGCGCATACGGTGCGGAAGCCCATCTCGCGTGCGAGCGCGAGGCGATCCTTGTCGACGTCGAGGCCGGTGATCACGAGCGTCGTGATCCCTAGAGCGCGCGCCGCGAGCGCCACGCTGAGCCCGATCGGACCGGGACCTTCGACTACGGCGCTGTCGCCCGGTTTCAGCGACGATTGCTCGACAGCGTGAAGACCGGTGCCGAAAACTTCGAGCAGCGCGCCGACTTCGAGACTCATCGAGTCGGGAATGTGATGCGCGTTGCCGGTCGGCGCGATCGTGAAATCCGCCAGCGCGCCCGACAGATGCGTCGGCGACGAACAGAGGTGAAAGCGCCCCGCGAGGCACGGTCCGCATCGGCCGCAATGGCCGAAGGGGTCGAGCGCGACGCGGTCACCAGGCTTGAACGTGGTCACGCGCGGGCCGACGCTGACGACCTCGCCGGAGGGCTCATGGCCCATGACGAAAGGCATCCGCGTGACCATCCGATCGGCGCCGAGTTCCCATTCATACAGATGAAGATCGGAGCCGCAGATTCCGCACGCGGCGATTTTAACCAGCAGCTCGCCCTCGCTGGGCCGTGGCTCGGGCAGGTCAAGGATTTCAGCACCGTAAGCGGGACGGGTTTTAGCGACAGCTTTCATCGGCATACACCCGATGAGATGAATACGACTTCACGGTGCCTCGCGTCAAAGCGAGTTGCGCAGCAGATGCTGATTGTATTCGCGCAAAACACCCGCGACACCGCCAGTCACGCCGAGGAACAGCGTCAGAGGTCCGAATCGCCCGGCGCTGACGAATCCCAGCTCAAACGCGCCGAACCCCAGGCCCGTGCCGATGATGATTCCGGCCAGCATCGCATTCATCATCCGGGTACGCGCCACGCCGTCGAGCGGAGGAATCCCCCGACGCGATCTGTTGCGCCTGCGCAATGTTTCACTCCCAGTGCCGCAGCGGGGCGCCGCGGTAGCGCATGCGCGGGCGGATGAGGCGGTTGTCGGCGTATTGCTCGAGGCCGTGCGCGATCCATCCTGCGCTGCGGCCGATGGCGAAGATCGCGGCGGGCAAGCCGCGCGCGAATCCCAGCATGCGCGTGCATACCGTCAAGTAGTAATCGAGGTTGGGGCGCAGACGCTCGCGCTTCCAGACGGCATCTTCGACTTTGATCGCAGTATCGAGCAGGCGCGCGCCCTTGTGCTTGCCGATCGCGCGGGCGGTCTCGCGGAGCAGCTCGGCGCGCGGATCGCCTTCGGGATAAATCGCGTGGCCGAAGCCCGGCGGCAGGCGATGGTCGCGCGTGAACGACGCGAGGCAATCCTCGACGCGTGCGCCCTCGCCGAGCTCGGCAAACAGCGCTTCGATTCGATCGCATGCGCCGCCGTGGAGCGGGCCCGAGAGCGAGCACAGCGCGGCCAGCACGGAGGCGAAGAGGTCCGCCCCCGTACTCGCGATCACGCGCGCGGCGAAGGTCGATACGTTGAACTCATGCTCGGCGCATGCGACCAGGATGCGATCGAGCGCGCGCACCTCGAACTCCTCGGCAGCGGTTCCCGCGACCGAGCGCAACAACCGCGTCGCGATTCCTGCAGCGCCGGGAGTATCGACCTGCATCTGGAGCAACGCGAGCGGCATCAAGCTGATAGTCAGTTTCGCCCGATCGATCCGCGTCCGCGGCGGCTGCCGGCGATCCCAGGCTGCGAGCGCAGGCATCATCGCGGTGAGGCGCAAGACAGGCGCGGCATCGTCGCCCACGGCGGCCAGCGCGGCGGCGACAGATGCGGGCAGCTTCGCGCCCGCGATCTCCGACCGGAGAGCGGCGATCTCCTCGGGCACGGGCCGCTCGCCGCTCCATAGCAGCAGGCATACTTCCTCGAACGACGCGTGCTCGATGACTTCCTCGATTGGATAGCCGCGATAGGCGAGTTTGCCGTCGAGAATCGAGCTGACCGCCGACTCCGCCGCGATAACTCCGGGCGCGCCTGGCTCGACATCCTTGGGCTGTGCGACGGTGACCCAGGTGGAAGCCGCAGGAAGACTGCGGCCGCGGCGTCCACGCTCGGTCGTGACGAGGCCGCGCAGCGCCTCGATATCAGCGCGGCGGTACAGCGCCTGCCTGCCGACTTTGCGCCGGTAGCTTTTCAGCCATCCTCGGCTGACGTAGGCGTACAATGTGCCGAGCTTGACGCCGAGACGCTTGGCCGCTTCGTCGGCGGTGAGCATCCCACCCGGTTCGGTCTTGCGAACTGCCACGTAATGATGACGCCATGGCGAGGGTAGGCTGGTCAAGCGTCTTGCAGCCATATAAAGTTGCGTCAACATCCGTAAAGATGTATCCATTTGGCAGTCATTCCTTCTGATGCGCATGGAGGAACGCTGATGGCGGAGCGTGGTTTCGAGCCCAAGATCAAAGCAGTCAATGAGATGGGCAAAGTCGTGGATTTCGGTAAGACCGCCGGCGACTACGGCAAGCATCGTGCGGGCTTCCCGCCGGAATTCTTCGAGCGGCTCGAGCTGCGCGGTTTAATCGCACGCGGACGCAGCGCGCTCGACCTCGGCACGGGAACCGGCACGATCGCCCGCGGACTCGCGCTCGGCGGAATGAAGGTGACGGGGCTCGATCGCTCGACCGCGATGATGGAAGAAGCGGCGCGGCTCGATCGCGAGGCGGGCGTCATCGTTGAATATATCGAGGCGACCGCCGAAGAGACGGGGCTCGAGACCGGGAGCTGCGACCTGATAACTGCCGGTCAATGCTGGCATTGGTTCGATCGGCCCAAGGCGGCGGCCGAGGCGATGCGCGTGCTGGCGCCAGGCGGCGCGATCGTCATCGCGCATTTCGACTGGATTCCGCTGCCGGGCAATATGATCGATGCAACCGAGAAGCTGATCGAGAAATTCAATCCGAGCTGGACGCTCGGCGGCGGCATGGGCGTGCATCCGTGGTGGCTGAAGGATCTGGCGGTCGCGGGCTTCAGGAACCTGGAGACGTTTTCATTTGATCTGGATGCGCCCTACACGCACGAGGCGTGGCGCGGCCGGATTCGCGCGAGCGCTGGAGTCGGCGCGAGCATGGCGCCCGCCAAGGTTGCGGAGTTCGACGCGGAGCTGGCAAGAATCCTGAAAGAGCGCTGGCCCGACGAGCCGATGGCAGTGCTGCATCGCACCTGGGCGGCGCTGGGCATGAAGGCATGAGATTCGCCGCACCGGCATAACTGTTTGTGAACGCGCAGCACCTGTCGCCATCTTCACAAACTCCTCACGCATCCTCACTCGGGTAACCTCCCGCGACGGCATCCTGCTCACCTCCTCTTCGAGGTTCAGCATGCCGCTTCAGTGTTACCTATGTCCTCGCACACCTGTTACCCATGTCTCCCGCACATGCACCTAGGAACAGCAGAGGGATTCAGAGGAAGGCCAAGTACGATTGACACGAAGTTGACGCTAATGGGGGCCACTACGATTCCCGGGCGACCCTCAGCCGGCGGCGTTTTTTCACTGGTCGCTACGCGACGCGCCGCTCTGGAATCCCTCTCCCGTTATGTTACGGGAGAGGAGGTCGAGCGCGCCTCAGCGCGCTCGGCAGGTGAGGGTTCTGCGTGTATCGCTACGTCAGCGACTCTGAGTACGAGTGACCCTGCACCCTCACCTGCCTGGCGCGCGCTCGCGCGCGTCTGGTCCCCACTCCCGTGACTTAACGGGAGTGGGATTCCAGAGACCTCAGCACACTCGGGCGAGGTGGTAACGATGGATTCTAAAATCGCGGTTTGTCTTACTTTTGATTTCGATGCGATCTCGCTTTGGCTCGGCGGATTTCGGGCTTCTTCGTTGAGCGCGATCTCGCGGGGCGAGTTTGGGCGTGTTGGCGCTGAACGGATTTTGAAGCTGCTTGGCGAGCGGCGTCTGCCTTCGACCTGGTTCGTGCCGGGGCACAGTGCTGAGACTTATCCGGCGGTCGTCGAGCAGATCGTCGCCGGGGGTCACGAGATTGGGCATCACGGTTACCTGCATACGCATCCGAAGAGTCCCGAGGATGAAGCCGC
>DATJMX010000053.1 GCA_035508495.1 Candidatus Binataceae bacterium | reverse complement strand
CGGACGGTAAGGAAACGCATCCTCTAGCCGCAAACATACCGCTGGGACGTCTGGCCGAGCCGGAAGAGATAGCTCGCGTCGCTATGTTCCTTCTGTCGGATCTCGCCTCGTACGTGAATGGTCAAGCGATCGACGTAGACGGCGGCCAAAGCGCCGTTTGATCCGGCTGCCCGGCCTGGGCATCAACCGTGCTGCTTGTTCCTGGCTCACGACAGAGGCTCAGATTCAAAACTACTCAGGAGAAGAACGCCGTGACCCAAACCAGTCGAAGCGGGGAGCAAGCAGCTGACAAGAATGCGATTCGTCCGTTTCATGTGAATATTCCGGAAGCGGAACTCACCGAATTGCGCAGGCGCATCAACGCGACAAAGTGGCCTGAACGCGAAACGGTTACCGATGCATCACAGGGAGTTCAGCTCGCGACCACACAGGCGCTGTGGTGACAACTGGGCGTGAGCTACCAGTACATCGGCCCGACACGAGCGAAGCGCGTCAAAGTCCTCGGGGAAGATGGCGTCCCGCAGGTCAAGCCCGAGGCCATCCTTGAAACGCGAGCTTTTGGGATTGCCGGTGAGCCAGTGGCGACGCGTCTAAGCGAGCGATAAGCGGGCCTTCAACGACCAGCCATGAATAACAATATATCGAGAAGAGTATTGCTTGAAGTTTACAAACGGTTTGGCTCAGGTTTGGGATCGATTTCCCGCTCGGGCCCCGCCGTATTTGGGACAGTGCATACACTGTCCCAACCAGGCCGACCAGGATGAGCGGTCTCCTCTCTACTTTCCCACTCCATCAATCGAGATTGTCTGAGGCTTCCGCTCATTGTCGATCAGGACGAGCTTCTCCTGGAAGGTGCCGGTCTTGCTGGGCGAGTAGGTAACTGCAACTTGACATTTTTTCCCGAGTGCCACCGGACTGCTCGTGCAGCCTGACGCATCGATCGCGAAGTCGGTCGTCGTCGGGAACGCGCTCTGCATTACCGACACTATCTGTAGGGGACCTGTATTCCGCTTCGGGTTCGAGAGGGTCAGTATCTTGGTCTTCGTCGTTCCGACTTTGAGCATGCCGAAGTCGAGTGCGCTCGGACTATGCTCGACAGAGCCAATTGGCTTGAGCGCTGTCACCGTGGTGGTTGGCCCAAAAACGGTAACTGGAAGTCCATCAGCGGCAACTGGTGATGAGCTCACTGCAGTAACCATGAGCGTCGCGTCCGCAGCGGGTTTAGCAGTAGACACGGTCGTGGTTACACGAATTCCCATTGAACTGTTCTGATTGATCGTTAGCGGCGGATCGAAGTTGAAGACGTTCGACGCCCCGATACTCTGGCTCAGGGGCATTGCCGAACCCCCGCTGCTATCCACAGTTAGTGCCGAAACCTCGTGTGCGTGATTGAGCGCGATTGTCACTGAACTGATTTGGGCGGTGCCGCCGCTCGCGTTGGTGACCACGAAAGTCCCGGCAATCGTCTGCGATCCAACGAAATTACCAGGTGCGATCTCCGAGACCTTTATTTCCGACGAGCCGTTCAGAGTGACGCCCGGCGGCGGTGCCGGCATCGGCGTGATCGTTCCGCTCGAGAGCGCAAGCGGCTGGCCGAGCGAGGTATAGCTCATCGGCATGGTGATCACACCGCCCTTGCTCACCGGTATCGAGTCGTAGTCGTAACTGGCGAGCGTTGCTTGCAAAGGATCGCCCAACGAGACATCGACATTGGCCGAACCATTACGGACGCCGGTAAGCGTTAACTTGTAGTCATTGCGATTTGTCAGCAGAAAATAGGTATAGAGAGCGCCGTTGCTGTCGGGCAGTAAGTATTGCCATGAATCGGGGATCTGCGTCACTCCGCCACTCGGCGGTAGTCCATTTATTCGCCCCAGCCCGTCCTCCACATAGGCCTGCACGGGACCGCTGACAACGACCTGGAGCGTATAAGTCTCGTTGTCCAACGGCGGATCGCTCGGCCGATACGGGTGCGGCGCCTGGAGCGCTCTCGATCCCTGGCTGGGATAGCTGCTGCCGCCCGTCAGCGGATATAGCCCCTTTTGTGTCGAGGTATCTGTGGTGCCCGTTTCCAGGTTGAGAACATCCCAGCCATCCCACGAATAAATGTCCGGGCGCTGAGCAATCCAAGGATCGAGCACCTCGCCGGTCTGATAATAGTTGGTGCCATGATCGTAGAGCACGACCGCATGATGCCCGCCAAAATTGGATTGGACAGGTCCATAGTCCAGGTCGTTGAAGTAACCGGCGGTCTGCGCGTCTCCATGGAGTGCGTTGAGCAGATCAAGGACCTGCCCCTGGTAGCCACCGCATGAGTCACTCCACAAACCCTGCTGGAGCGATTGGGGAACGGCACTCGATATTCCCGGCAAAGATGTCACTGCGGCTCCGATGTTGTTAAGAACACCGGTACCGAAGCCGGTGGCTAAGACCCCCGAGGGGATCGCCTTTTGATAAAGACGCTCGAGCACATCGCGGTCTGTCTCGCCGGGACGGCGGATCGTGTCAGCTACGGTTAGGCCGTGGGGCAAATTCGGATCGGGCGGTAGAATCGTGAGCGTCGCGCTCGTGTGATCGCCACTCGCGTCGGAAGCCGTTATGTCGCCCTGTCCTTCGGTCTTCGCACCGCGGATCCGCACTTGCGCGCTGCCGTTCTGATCAGTCGTTTGCCGCGCGTTTGAGACGAGAGTCCCGATAGACGAAGGTACTGAGAAAGTCACGGTCTGCCCGGATACGGGTTTCAGATTCGAATCGACCAGGTTGACGGTCGCGTACGTAGTGCTGCCGTCGTTGGGAATCTTTACTGGGTTGAGCGTAAGACTCAGCGCGCTGCAGAGGTCTGGAACCTTGCTCGTAAAGGTTAGCGGCGAACTATTGCCGCATTCCTGATTCATCGCTTGCGTAAGTTGTACTGAAGCGCCCGGAGTGCAGCTCAAATAGAGTGCATCGATCGAAGGGCACGTGCTGGAGGCGACCGTGACGTTCGTGAAGTTTGCGATGGTTCCGTCGGAACCGTCGGAGGTCGCTTCAAGCCTGATCGTTATAGTTTGACCGGCCCACCGCGTGAGATCGTACGACTTGGTAATCGGCGTATTGTCGGTGCAGTCGAGTGAGTCGTCGGCGTAAACCGAAGGTGGAGAATAACTATCGAGCTGAGTTGTCTGGCCGCCGGCTACGACCGATATCGTCACCAGGGTCGCATCGAGATCGTTCCATGATCGAAAACTGAGAGAGTACGATCCCTGCGGCAGGGTAATGGTCTGCTCGACGTACCCGTCGGCGCCGCCGGGTACATCAATTCCGAGATATGTTCCGACCGAGTTGCAGGGCTGGCCGTCTCGCAAGTCGAACATCGGATAGCCGCTGAAGCCGCCGCTGCTGACGGCGACGGAAGTCCAATCAGCCAAGCCGTTGAAGTTGCCGTTCTGGATCAGGTTGCCGCCGCCGCTGGTGCCGCTGGCTTCTTGCGATGTAACGGTGAATTGGAGCGTGTCGCCCTGGGAGATCTTCCCGAGATTGATCGGCTGCCGCGATCCTGCTGGCGCCGAACCATCACTGTAAACGGGGGTTCCATTAACCGATATGGAAAGGTCGTCCGTGACGTTGAAGGGCGTAGTTCCGTCGGGACCACCCGAGATGACGACCTGCGTATCCGATGCGCCCGCCGGTCTCGCTACCAACGCGATCGCCAACGCAACGAGCGAAACTCTCAACCATCGCGTCAGACCGCCGCTCGAATGGGGTTTGTTCACTTTATCAACAACTTCCTCGAATAGAATTCCCGAGGACAATCGCAGAAGCGGGACGCGAAGCTCAATTCGGGTTTCTACGTATGGCTGCCCGCCCACTAGGGTGAAGAACGATTTCGCCTTGCTATTTGGTGTCGCCTACGGATGGCATGTCTGCTATTTTCATTGCATTGCGCGTGATAAGACTGATTTGCGCAGATATGCGAGGATCGCAATAGCCAAAGGACACTCGCCTTAGATCATGTCCCTAATCGATCGCCAGCTGACCGAGCTGCTGGAATTTCTGCCCCGCCTTTATTCGCTCCACAACATCGCGACCTTTGCTCAACATGTAGTTGATACGCTGCAGATCCTGATCCCGAGCGATTCGATAGGTTACAACCAACTGAATGTTCGCGAAGGGCGAGTCTGCGCGATCGTTAAACCTTCGCACGATGGTTCAGCTGATCTCTATCCCGTCTTCGCCGACCGAATCCACGAGCATCCTACCGTCAGCTACCAGCAGTCATCGGGTGCGACCAATGCGCTGCGGCTCTCAGATTTCGTATCGGTGCGCCAGTTCCATCAACTCGGGATCTATCAAGACTTCTATCGTAAGTTGAAAATCGAGCGCCTCCTCAGCGTATCGTTTCCCGACGGCGACACAGGTGATCAGCTCGCTCTTGTATTTGCACGCAGTGGTACGGACTTCGATGACGCCGAAATGGAGCTGTTGAATGTGCTGCGGCCGCATTTCCTGCAAGCGCATCGCAATGCGCTTGCCTTCTCGCGCCTAGAGCAAGCTGACGCGGCACTTCAAGCCAGTTCGCACGCGATGGTTGTACGATGCCACGGCGATTCCATTCGCTTCGCCTCACCGCGAGCGTCGAACTTGCTAACCCGGTTCTTCGCAGGCACGGATCCCTGCTACCGTAAATTGCCCGATGACTTGAGTCGCTGGGCGCGCGGGCACCGCGAACTCTCCGCGACGATGAGTTCGATCGCCGCGCCCATTGAACCGTTTTTGAAGAATCACGGAGATGCAAAGCTGCTCGTGAGATTCCTGCCCGGGACCGACGAGGACTACGCGATCCTACTCGAAGAGCAGATCGTCGATTCAAAGGGCGAGCGATTGATCGACTTAGGCCTCTCCGGTCGTCAGGCCGAAGTTCTCCACTGGCTTGCTCGAGGCAAGACCAATTCAGAAATTGCCACCATTCTGGGCGTGACGAGCCGGACCATCGAGAAGCACGTCGAACATATCTTTGATCGGCTCGGTGTCGAGAATCGGATGGCGGCGGGTGTGATTGCGTGGAGGATGACGGGCGCTCACAGTTTTTGAGCAGCGGTTATCTCGCCGCTACTTTCTGTTTCGGTCACTTGTTATTGCCGGCAGCGCCCCTCTCGACTTTGGATCTACCGTCGTCGGAATTTGAGGATGGCTCCGCACATCACCGGCGTTACGCAACTGGGCGGATGAAAGGCGTGGAACTGAAATTCGTCCTGGACCTCCGCATAGCTGAAGGAAGCGAGGTTTCGCGTCCACCACCCCGATGTGCGCGCAAGCCTTTCGAGTCGAGCTGGCTGCCTAAAAAGTCCTTGATTTTGGGGGATTTTGTGGCGCGCCCTGAGGGATTTGAACCCCCGACCCTCAGATCCGTAGTCTGATGCTCTAATCCGCTGAGCTAAGGGCGCGCTGTAACCATCTAAATTCCCATATCACGGCGGGCCTATCAAGATAGCGGCGCTTGGGGGACCCAGACGCTGACCGATGTTCCTTCGCGGAGGCGGCTTTCGATTTTCAGGGCGCCGTGATGCAGCGAGACGATGTGCTTAACGATCGCGAGGCCGAGGCCGGTGCCGCCGAGCTCGCGCGAGCGGGCGCGATCGACGCGATAGAAACGTTCGGTCAGCCGCGGGATGTCCGCGGCCGGGATGCCTTCGCCCGTGTCGCTTACGATGAGCGCCACACCCGGCGTTTCCGCCGCATCGTTCCATCCGGCCATCGCGCGCGCTTCGGCTGTCACGAGACCTTCGCGCGGCGTGTACTTAATCGCGTTGTCGATGAGATTGAGCATCACCTGATGCAGCCGGTCGCGATCACCGTACAGCTTCGGTATCTCGGCCGGGCACTTCACTTCGATCCGGATCCCGCGCTTGGCGCCGTATTCCTGCATCAACTCGACCGCCTCTTCGATCACACGGCGCGGTTCGGTCGCCTCGAATTTGAGCGGCGTCAGACCGCGCTCGAGGTCTGACAACGAAACGAGATCGTCGAGCAGACGCGCCAGGCGGCGCGCCTGGCGCTCGATGATATTGAGAAAGCGCGAGACTGTCTCGGGATCATCGACGCCGCGAATCAGCGTCTCGGCGTAGCCGTACAGCGCGCTCAGCGGCGTGCGCAATTCGTGGGTGAGGTTGGAGATGAAATCGGCACGCAGCGTCTCGTATGACTTGAGCCGCGTGATGTCGTGGAAGACGAAGACGAACGCGGGACCGCGCGGCGTGCGAATCGCGATCGCGCTCGCACCGACATGCAGCGGCGCCGGGATCTGAATCGCAATCTCGGCGCTCGCAACACCGTCAACCGTCGAGCGCATCGAGTTTTCTACGAAGTCCTGCAGGCGCGGATCGCGGCACAGCTCGATCAGCGGCGTCGTTCGATAGTCTGTATCCGCATCGAGCGCGAACATCTTGCGCGCGGCACCGTTGAGCAGGATTACCTCCCCGCGCTGCCCCGTGACGACAACCGCCTCGGTCATGCTGCGCAGGATCGCTTCGAGCTCGTCGCGTTGCTCGGTCAGCGACTCAAATTCGTCGATTACCTTGTCGGCTGCGCCGAGCAGGCGATGCTCCGCGCGGCCCATCGGATCCGGGTCGTCGGGCAGCACGTGCGACGGCAACCGACGTTCTTCGAGCGCTGACGCAACCGCGTCGAGCCGCTCCGCACGCCGCTCCCATGCGCCGCCGAGCGCGATCGCGAAGACCAGGCCCGCGCCCAAGCCAAGGGCGAGCACAAGTCCGACAATGAATAGCGGCACGGCGCCCTGCGCGCCGAGGACGATCAACAGGACCGCCGCCGGCAGCATGCCCAGCACGACGGCGGCGATGAAGCGAAAAGTCGGAGCGCTAGCCAAGCGCTTCCGGATTGAACCGGTAGCCGACACTGCGCACGGTCAGGATTAGCTCCGGGTTAGAGTCGTCGCGCTCGATATGCTGACGCAGGCGGCGCACGTGAACATCAACGGTGCGTGGCTCGACGAAGGTATCGCGGCCCCAGACCATGTCGAGCAGTTGCTCGCGGGTGTAGACGCGCATCGGATGCTGCACGAAGAATTTCAGCAACTCGAACTCGCGCAGCGCAAGGTCCTTCTTCTTGCCGTCGACAAACACCTGGTAGGTGCCGAAATCCATTCTGAGCCGGCCCTTTTCGAAAATACCCGCCGATTCGGGCTCGGCGATTGCGTTGGCGCGGCGCAAGAGCGCCTTGACGCGCGCGATAAGCTCGCGCGGGCTGAAGGGCTTTACGACGTAGTCGTCGGCGCCCATCTCGAGGCCTAACACTTTGTCAACTTCGGTGCCCTTGGCGGTCACGATCAGGATCGGCAGGCTGGCCGTCTCGGCCCCGCTGCGCATCGTGCGACAGATCTCGAGCCCCGGCATCCCCGGCAGCATCAGGTCGAGGACCATCAGATCCGGGATGCGCCGCTTGACCTTCTCGATCGCCTGAGCGCCGTCGCCCGCTTCCTCGACGATGAAGCCTTCCTGCGCGAGATTGTAGCGGATGAGCTCGCGGATATCGGCGTCGTCCTCAACGATCAGGACGCGATATTTCATCCCGCGCTGGGATTCCTGAATGGCCTGAGCTGCTTGTGTCATGGTGCCTCCCTCGCCTCCCTCTTCCTCGTCTCAACGTGCTTGATCATCTTGCCCTTGACCATGTACACGACCATCTCCGCGATATTGGTGCCGTGGTCTGCGATCCGTTCGAGGTACTTCGATACGAACAGCAGCCGCGTGGCAGAGCTGATGGTGTGCGGGTCCTCGGCCATGTAGCTGAGCAACTCGCGATAGACCTGGTAGTTGAGCATGTCGACTTCGTCGTCGCGTTCGATGACCTGGTCGGCAAGCTCGGTGTCGTCACGCATAAAGGCATCGATACTGTCCTTGACCATCGACTGCGCGATCTCGGCCATCCGCGGCAAATCGATATAGGGCTTGAGCTGCGGCACGGCGTTGAGCTCGAGGGCGCGCTCGCAGATATTCACCGCATTGTCGCCGATCCGCTCGAGGTCGGTCGTGATCTTGAGCCCGGTCGTGATGAAGCGGAGGTCGCGCGCGGTCGGCTGATGGAGCGCCAGCAGGCGGATGCACTGCTCGTCATTCTCGATATCGAGGCGATTGACTTCCTGATCGCGCTCGATGACTTCGCGTGCATGGTCGCTGTCGCGACTGACCAACGCCTCAACCGCCTCGGCAATCTGGCGCTCGACCAGCCCGCCCATCTTGAGCAGACCGGCGCGCAGCGCGCGCAAGTCCTCTTCGTATTGCCGATTGGTATGCTGCGGCAGGGTGTGATCCATCTTGTACTCCCGGGGATTAGCCGAATCGTCCCGTAATGTAGTCTTCAGTTTCGCGCCGCGACGGGTTGGTGAAGATCTGCTTGGTCTCGCCGTACTCTATTAGGTTGCCGGTGTACATGAAGGCCGTCATGTCGGAGCAACGCGCGGCCTGCTGCATGTTATGCGTCACTATTACGATAGTGTACTCAGCCTTGAGTTCCAGCAATAGTTCTTCGATGCGCGCGGTCGAAATTGGGTCGAGCGCCGAGCAAGGTTCATCCATCAGTAACACTTCGGGCCGCACCGCGAGCGCGCGGGCAACGCAAAGCCGCTGCTGCTGACCGCCAGAAAGACTGGCACCGGGACGGCGCAGGCGATCCTTGACCTCCTCCCACAATGCCGCCTGACGCAGGCTGCGCTCCACGAGCTGGTCGCGCTCGGCGCGGCTAACCTTGGTGCCGTTGAGCGTCAGACCCGCGGCGACGTTGTCTTCGATCGACATGGTCGGGAAAGGCGTGGGCTTCTGGAAGACCATCCCGATGCGGCGGCGGATCTGGACCGGGTCGATGCCATCGCCGTAGATGTTGTCGCCGTCGAGCAGCACTTCGCCGTTGGCGGTCGCGCCCGGAACCACCTCATGCATCCGGTTGAGGCATCGCACCAGCGTCGATTTGCCGCATCCCGAAGGCCCGATGATCGCCGCGACTTTCCGGTCGGGGAAATTCAGGCTTACATCGTGCAACGCGTGATGCTTATTAAAGTAAGCGTTTAGGTTCTTAACGAATAGCTTGTCGGCCATATTTACCTTGGAGCTTTCGACGAGCCCCCCGTAACCGCACGCACACCCAACTCCAGAGCGAGAATCATCGCTGTCAGCACAAGCGCGCCCGCCCACGCCTGGCGCTGCCAGTCTGCGAACGGCGCGATCGCGTAGGTATAAACCTGCACCGTCAGCGTGTTGATAGGACGAAAGAGCGAGAGCGACCAGAATCGGTTACCGAATGCTGTAAACAACAGCGGCGCCGTTTCACCGGCGACACGCGCGACGGCCAGGATGACGCCGGTAGCGATGCCAGCCATCGCAGTCCGTGCCACCACCGCGAGCGTCGTTTTCCACTGCGGCACGCCGAGCGCGAGCGAGGCCTCGCGCAACTCCGGCGGTACCAGCGCGACCATCTCTTCGGTGGTGCGCGTCACGAGCGGGACCATGATCGCGGCCAGCGCGACTGCTCCCGCCAGCGAAGAAAATCCGCCCATCGGGCGGACGACGACGGCATATGCGAAAATACCAACGACGATCGATGGCACCCCCATCATGACGTCAGCGCAGAATCTCACGGTATTGGCGAATCGATCGGCGCGATGGCTCGCGAGATAGAGTCCCGCGCCAACGCCGACCGGCACGCCGAGCAGGCATGCGATACCGACCACCTCGAGCGTGCCGACGATGGCGTTCGCCATACCGCCGCCCGGCTCACCGACGGGGGCCGGCATATGAAAGAAAAATGCAAAGTTGAGGCTGGCGAACCCCTTCATCAGGAGGTAGCCCAGCACCAGGAAGAGCGGAATGAGCGTGAGGATCGTCGCCCCCACGGTAACCGCCATCATGAAGTCGCTCTTGAACTTGCGATACCGATAGCTGGTTTCGCGTCGCAGCCCGATTGCGCCTGCCGCCATCTCAATCCCCCGTCTGGAATCGCCGCGCCGATACGCCATGCACCAGAGCGCGCGCAACCACGTTGAGGAAAATTCCAAGCAACAGCAGCACCAGGCCCAACTCGATCAATGCCGCCAGGTGCAGATCGGACGTCGCCTCGGCAAATTCATTTGCGATGACGCTGGCCAGTGTTGCGCTGGGTTTGAACAGCGACAGCGAGATGTCCGATGAGTTGCCGATCACCATCGCGACCGCGATCGTCTCGCCCAGCGCGCGCCCGAGGCCAAGGATCACGGCGCCAATAACGCCCGTGAAGCCATAGGGAATAACGGCCGTCGTGACCATCTCCCATTTGGTCGCGCCAAGGGCGATCGCCGCTTCGCGCTGGAAATTCGGCACGACCCGGAACACATCGGTGCATACCGACGAGATGTACGGGATGATCATGATCGCCAGGATCACCGACGCCGACATCATGCTGACGGCAATCTTCGGACCCTTGAAAAACGGCGTCCATCCCCACCAGAACTGCAAAAGCGGCATCACGTGATCGCGCAGCCACGGTCCCATGATGAAAATCGCCCACAGACCGTAAACCACGCTCGGAATCGCCGCGAGCAGATCGACCAGGAAGCCGAGCCGCCTGCTCAGCCAATCCGGCGCCATCTCGCTGAGGCATAACGCTACGCCGAGACTTAGCGGCACCGCGATCAGCAGCGCGAGCATCGAGGAGACGAAGGTCCCGTAGATGAACGGCAGCGCACCGTACTCTTCGCTGACCGGATCCCAGTTGGTGCTGATAAGGAACGAAAGGCCGAAATGCCTGATCGACGGCCAGCTGTCCCAAATCAGTGCGAACGCCAGACCCCCGAGCAGAAGGAGGATCGAGAGAGCGAGCAAAAACGTCGTCGTGTTGAAGATCCGATCGCCGAAGAGGCGCGTCCGGACCTGCGCCTTTGCCGCCTCGCGCTTGACGACCGTGAGATTCTCAGCCACGGAGCTATCTAACTCTGCCAAGGAAGGATGTCCTCAATAAGCTGGCCTTGGGCCGGGCACGTACACTTCCGCCCTGCCGGAGCCTGAGCCTTCAGTAAGTGTAATCAGTCAATATTGCGGAAGTGTTACGTCGACTGGAAAATCAAGTGAAACCGTGTGTTAAAATGTAGAATCGTTGATCCCGTATCAGGCTCTGATGAGCGCAAAATTGCCGCTGGTTTCCTAGCTCGCCGTTATTCTCTCCGCCCCATCCATGTAGGGCCGCAGCACCTTGGGAATCGTAACGCTGCCGTCCTCATTCTGATAGTTCTCGAGAATCGATATTACCGTGCGCGGCAGCGCGAGTCCTGAGCCATTTAACGTATGCACCAGCTCGGGTTTTCCGCCCTTGGAGCGGAACCTTATCTGCGCGCGGCGGGCCTGGAAGTCGGTGCAATTCGATACCGAGCTGACCTCGAGCCATTCGCCGCAGCCCGGCGCCCACATCTCGAGGTCGTAGGTCACCGCGCTGTTGAAGCTGAGATCTGACGTGCACAGCTCGACGACCCGATAGGCAATTTCGAGGCGGCGGCAGATTTCCTCGGCATTGGCGACCATCTTGTGGAATTCGTCGTCGGAGGTTTCCGGCCGCACCACCTTGACCATCTCGACCTTGTCGAATTGATGGCCCCGCTTGATGCCCCTGACGTCGCGCCCTGCCGACATCTTCTCACGCCGAAAACAGGGCGTGTACGCCGCCATATA